>CADBOL010000134.1 GCA_902796295.1 Oscillospiraceae bacterium | reverse complement strand
TAATGTTTGATTTCGCACAGAGTATATACGAAGGCCCGGCACATCCGGCATCACGATTCATTCACAAGCTTACCTGTGATATGCTCGGGTTTTATCATAAGGCACATTACTCTTTCGATGTTGTCTTTCAGCTCTTTTTCGAGATACTCGCTGTCATCTGTAAACTTTCTGCCGAGCGCAGTGCAGATTTTCTCCTTTTTTTCTTCATCTTCAACAAGAGAGATTCTGCCGAAAACAACAACGCTTCTTGCATTCAGGGACCATTCACCTTCTCTGCGGTATCCCTCTTCAAAAACGGTGTAGCATACCTTATCGCAGCGCAGGATTGAATCAATCTTGTGTCCTTCCTTCGCTCCGTGAAAATAGATATTGCCGTCCTCTTCGCAATAAAGGTGATTGAGCGGGATTCCGTAAGGGTATCCGTCATCACCGAGCATTGAGAGAACTCCCCTCTTTTCATTCACAAGCACTTCGATGCACTCTTCAGCCGTAATCTGCTGTCTGAATCTTCTCATTTCTCTGAACATTATTATCCTCCGCACGCCGCAAATACCGGCATGTCATTTGTTTCTTTTTTTGTAAGATATTATTCTCGATATTATCATCGCAAGAGTACCTGCGTCCACAATACCGTCGTCAAGCCACCCGAGCGGCGGAATCAAATCGGGTATTATGTCGGTCGGAAGCAGAGTATATACAACCATAATGAGAATGCCGATTACGGCGGCGATTATATCTCTTTTATCCCTCGTGGTCATTGCCTTTTTAATCTTTTCGTTAACCTTGCCGGTAAATGAATCGTCTTTTCTCGTTTCATCGCGCTTAATCATTGAATAATCAAAGTTTCTCAGGTCTTTGCCGCAGTTCGGGCAGAAATTGCTCTCTCCTGCGTCTTTTCCGCAATACGGGCAAAACATAAAAACACCTCCGTCATATATGTTCCTGCGTAAAAAGTCTATCATATTGAGCCGGAGTATGCAATATTTTTCTTTATTTATCTAATACACTGTGATACAATTAATCCGGTTAAATCAACCGGTGAAAGCAGGTGCAATATGTCAATGACTCCCGAAAAAAGAGCGGCTGAGCTGCTCAGCGAGCTAACGCTGGAAGAAAAAATCCGCCAGGTTACGGCGGAAATGATATTTGATGTTGACGGGGATTATGAGAACAAAAGGAATCCTCTCTGCGGAAGCTACAGAAACCCCGGTCATTTCATGCATCAGGATCGCAATACTCCCGCCTCCCCGAAAGAGGTAACGGAAAGAATCAACCGGGATGTGCGCCTGAGCATCGAAGCGCAGCCGCACGGGATCCCGCCTATAGAAAACGGTGAAGCGCTCCACGGCGCCCAATGGGGAATGTGCACGAATTTCCCTCAGCCGATTAATCTTGCCTCGTCTTTCAACCCCGGACTGGTTGAGAGAGTCGCGGATGTTATCGGAAAGGAATGCTCCGCGGCCGGGGTGCGCCAGGTTTTTTCGCCTGTGGTCAATCTCGCGCGCGATTGCCGCTGGGGCAGGACCGTTGAAACATACGGAGAAGATGTGAAACTCTCATCCGATATGGGCGCGGCTATGTGCCGCGGACTTGAAAACAACGGAGTTATCGCAACGCCTAAGCATTTTGCCGATAATTACGCGGCCGGAGGCAGAGATTCAAACTATTCCGAAACAAGCGAGCGCACAATGCGCGAAACGATACTTCCTCCATTCAGAGCATGCTTTGAGGCGGGCGCACAGTCCGTAATGGCGGCTTATAACGCATGGGAGGGTATCCCCTGCAGCGCAAACAGGCGTCTGCTTACGGAGATACTGCGTGAGGAGTGGGGATTTGACGGATTCGCCGTCTCGGATTACTGCGGAGTTGAAGGTATCGGGGAATCGCACCGCTTGGCCGCCTCGGATGCCGAAGCGGCGGCCATGGCTCTTAAAGCGGGCCTCGATGTAATACTGCCTTTTGACAAATACGACGCCGTAAAAGAAGCTCTTGAAAAAGGATATATTACGGAAGAAGAGCTCGGCAACAATGTTTTAAGAATCCTCACAGCTAAATTCCGGCTGGGGCTCTTTGACAATCCTTACAGAGATCCGGATGCGGCGCAGAAGCTTATCCGCTGCGAAGAACACAGGAAGCTCGCGCTTGAAGCCGCACGTGAAACGATTATACTTCTGAAAAACGAGGGAATACTCCCTCTCGAAAGATCAAAGATAAAGAAGATAGGCGTTTTCGGTAAAAGTGCAGATCTGATACCGGTCGGCTCAAATTATTCCGGGCCCTACAAAGCTCCCTGGCAGGGAGAAGACGCCCCGTCTCCCCTCGAGGCGCTCAGAGCTTATACCGGAGACAGTACCGAAATCATATTCGCCGGCAGCGATGAAATTGAATCCGTCGCCCCCGGATGCGACATCTGCTTTTATTTCACCTCGATACTTGAAGGCGAGGGCAGCGACAGGAGCGACCTTCGTCTGCCGTCCGTCGCCGCACATAAAAACCGCGAAGATGACAGCGGGCTGATAGTTGATTTGTCGGAGCAGATCATTGAGGATAACCAGGAGGAATCAATAATCAGACTCTGCCGGGCAAACAGAAATACGGTTGTGATTCTTTTGAACGGCGCGCCCGTTGATATGACGCCGTGGATTGCCGGCGCACCCGCCGTAATTGAGGCGTGGTATCCGGGTGAGCAGGGAGCGAAAGCTCTCACGGAGATTCTTTTCGGTGAGATAAATCCCTCCGCAAAGCTGCCGGTAACGATACCGAAATCCGCCGGTCAGCTGCCGCTTTTCTATTCATATAAACCTTCGGGGCGCGGCTATGCCTACTGCGATAATGACGGCAGGCCGCTGTATCCCTTCGGCTACGGTATGAGCTACACGTCGTTTGTGATCTCCGGAGCGGAGATTTCCGCCGGCAGTGACGGAGTTATGGTCTCTTTTGAGATAGCAAACACCGGAAAATATGACGGCACCGAAACGGTTCAGCTCTATATCGGCTCGCATCACTGTGATGTTGTCCGCCCGATCAAGGAGCTGAAAGCCTATAAGCGCATTGAACTGAAAGCGGGAGAGACAAAAAAAGAAAGCATCACTCTCGAAAGAAGTGCTTTCGGCTATTATAACCGGTCAATGGAATACGGTCTGCATGACGGATGCCATACAATTATGCTCGGCACATCATCGGAAGATATCGCCGTTTCCTTTGAACTGACCGTCAAAGGCGGAATAATCAGAAAAGTTTAAAGTCATTTAACCGGCTGCCGTTTTCAGGCAATAATCCGACTTGCAGACACATTAAAAAGCTCACGGGCATATCCGCCTGTGAGTTTGCTTTTTTACAGATTGTATTCTTCGTAAAACCTGTCTACGGTTTCAAGCAGAAAAGCGTCAAGATAGGTTCTTGCCTTGGCAACAATTTCAACGGGAATACAGTAATATGCCTGCGCAACCGCGCCGGTTATTGCCGCTATGGTATCACTGTCACCGCCTATCGAAACAGCATTTCGGATTGCGTCCTCAAAATCTTTTGACTCAAAGAAAGCCTCAAACGCCTGCGGAACCGTTTTCTGACATGTTTCATCAAATGAATAACTGTCTCTGATTTCGTCAAGCGTAAAATCGATATCGTAATAGCAGTTGCAGATATAATCCTTTATTTCCGGAATGCTTTTTCCGGTTTTTGCAAGAAAAATCGCGGCTGCTGTCGAGCAGGCTCCCTTTATCCCCTCAAAGTGATTATGGGTACAGTAAGCTGAATTATACGCAAATCTTACGGCATCCTTCATAGTCTTCGCGGCGAAACCGCAGGCGCTCACCCTCATGGCTGAGCCGTTACCGTAGCTGTTATATGCAAGCGGCTCATACTGTCTGAGCCATATTCTGAATTGTCCGCCGTAACCGGCATCGGGATATTTTCTCCCGAAATACTTCATTTCATCGATTACGCCCTGCGAAAACAGATAATCATTCTCTTTGCTGTCAAGAAGTGCCTTTGCTACGGCAACCGTCATAACCGTATCATCGGTGAAAAAACACTCCGGTTTAAAAAGCTCAAATTCCTTTGTCTTGATATTGTTGAATTCATACACAGAGCCGACTATGTCGCCTATAATTGCTCCCCACATATTACTCTCCTTTGATTTGTTTCAGGTTTCCGCATTCGCTGCAGAATGCTCCCGTGTTTCTGCTTCCGCAGAGCGGGCAGAACCATTCACCTTCACTCAGCGGCGGGCATGAAGCCGGCGCGGTATCTGTCTGAGCGGTAAAACCCGGAACACCTGCTCCGGGGACTATTCCGAGACCCGCATAATACTTCGCGTTTCTGTCTTCCCCCGCCGTTTTTTCCGAAACGGGTTCACCGCATTGAGCGGTTATTTCTTTTATCTTTTCGCAGAGTGTCTGCGCACATGAGGGGATATAATTGCAATCGACTCTGATTCCGTTTGCCGCAAACGAAAATCCGTGAGATTCAGAGCCGCCGGTCACCGGCGGCATTACGGGATCCGGGCCGCCGCGGAGTTTTGCCGCAACATCATCCGTGATACCGAGCGACTCAAAAAGCGCCGTTATCTCCCCGGCTTTTTCTTTTTCCACGGCATATATTTTTGTTATCTCAAGACCGTTTATGAAGTTACAGGTTTTAATCCTGTAATTTCCGCCGTACTCCTCATAAAACTCGGTCAGATCTGAAATGTCTCTCGGCGGATTGGTTGAGGCGTAACTTCTGTACGAAAATCCTATAGCCGTAATCTTCAAAGGGAAACTCCTTTTCACTTAATATCCGGAATGATTGAATATTTAAGCTCACAGGTTTCACAGCCTGTGAGCTTTACGGTATTTCTGTTTAGCCTGCTCAGAATGCGAAGAGCGCTGCAAGCTTTGCGAAAAGACGGATGAATATCATGACAATGGCGTTCTTTTCTGTCTTGGTTGAGCTGATTATTGCACCTGTATAGGCGTTGACATCAACGTTCCACTCAGCGGTCTTGCTGAGGAAATCATATGAATAATAAGCTACGCCGTTTTTCTTCTCAAACTTTTCGGTCTTGAAAATCGCATCGGCGGAAGCGGTATTCTCGGCTTCTCTGAGAGCATAGCCCTT
>CADBOL010000133.1 GCA_902796295.1 Oscillospiraceae bacterium | reverse complement strand
CGGCCTTAGCTGTTTTTTCAGCCTTCACCGGCTTTTCGGCCTTCCCGGATTTTTTGGTTTTTACGGCCTTCTTTGCCTTCTCGGGTTCTTCGGCTTTCACAGTCTTTTTCGCCTTCCCGGTTTCCGCTGCTTTTGCGGTTTTTTCGGTCTTTTTAGTCTTTTCGGTTTCCGCGGTTTTCGCGGCCTTTTTTGTCTTTACGTCTTTTCCGGTTTCTTTCCCGCTGACTTTTTCCTTTGTCTTTTCGCTTTTTGCCATATTATCTCCTCCGTGTATATCAGTTACGGTTTTTTTTCATTTTTTCAAAGGCTTTGAGATATTCCTCGTCGCTCATCGATCTGACGTCGACCTTCTCTCCGCTTTTTAAGCTTTTGAGAGTTTTTATGCAGTCTCTGCATTCCGTGAGCGTGTTTGCAAGCGTGATTCCTTTTCTCGCTATGTTTCCGATGCTGTCCATCTCTTCGGGCGTGAATTCCTGCGCGAACATTGAAAGATCCGTGGAATAATTCCCTTCAATAAGTTCAATAAGAACGGTGATAATCCTCTTGTTGAACTGAGTCACGAAATCATCGGGCGTGAATTCATCCTTGAGCTTGCGGTAGAAATCCGGATTTCTCATCAGCAGCGCGATAAGAGTTTCTTCGGCGACGGCAGCTTTGAGATTTGTCTTGCGCTCGGGATTGTTTCTGCCCTCAAAGACGCTGTCTGCCGCTTTGTTGATTGCCTTCCTTCTCTCAGCCGAATACACTCTTCTGGCCTTGATTTCGGAGCTTCTTATCTGAGTGAGGATTGCCTCTTTGCTGATGCCGAATTCTTTTGACAGCCGCCCGGCGTAGACTTCTTTATCTATCGGCGAGCATGCCGCGAGCACTTCGGCGGCGGCAGTGAGATATTTTGCCTTGCCGTCATCGGTGCTGACATTGAAATCGGAAAGCAGGGAGTTAAGTTTATACTCAATCTCATTTCCCGATTTATTGAGAAGCGAAAGGAATCTCTCCTTGCCGTATGTCCGGATGATTTCATCGGCATCCTTGCCGCCTTCCATCTGGACAACTTTTATATGAAGCCCGGTTTTGCCGAGAACGGAGAGCGCCCTCGCCGTGGCTTTTTTGCCCGCGCCGTCATTGTCGTAGCATATATAGAGCTCTTCGGCGTATCTTGACAGCAGATTCGCCTGCTCGGAAGTGAATGCCGTACCCTGACACGCCACCGCGTTTGTGATTCCCGCCTGGTGAAGGGCTATGACATCCATATATCCCTCAACGAGCAGGAGCTTTTTCTCGGGGGAGTTCTTCGCAAAATTCAGCCCGAAAACCCCGTTACCCTTTTTATAGACCGGGGTATCCGCTGTGTTGATATATTTCGGCTTTGAGTCGTCGGTGACCCTTGCCCCGAAAGCTACAACATTGCCCCTTAAATCTATTATCGGGAAAATGACTCTGTTTCTGAATGAGTCATATACGCTGTTGTTTTTGCCCCTCTTGGCGAGATCGGCGAGAATCAGCTCGCGCTCGGTATATCCCAGGGATTTCAGATGGTCAATCAGCCCCGTCCAGCCGGGCGGCGCATAGCCGAGCCCGAAATGTGTGAGAGTCTGTTTCGTGAGACCTCTGCGTCTGAAATAATCGAGGGCTTCGCTGTTCTGAGGCGCGAAAAGCTGTGAGTTATAGTATTTTGCCGCATCTCTGTTAGCGGAGAGAATTCTCATTCTCAGCTTTGACATCGAGTCATCAAAGCCCTCGTCGGGCAGGGGAATCCCCGCTTTTGAAGCGAGAGATTTGACCGCTTCCACATAGTCGAGGTTTTCCATCCTCATCGTGAAACTGATAATATCTCCCGATGCCTGACAGCCGAAACAGTAAAATGATTTGGTCTCGGGGAACACCGTAAATGACGGTGTTTTTTCGTTATGAAAAGGGCAAAGGCCCTGAAGATTGCGTCCGGTTCTTTTTAATGAAACATAAGAGGAAACAATATCCTCAATATCAAGTCTGTCATGTAATGTCTGTATATAATCTCTGCTTATCTTCACTGCTGTCATCCTCAATCAATGCACATTATTAATCATCATCGTCATCGCTGTGTTTTTTCATTGCAACTCCCGCCAGGATTCCGGCGGCGGCAATGCAGACAATTCCCGCTACGACAACCACGCCGAAAATGAGAGCCGGATCAACCGGTTTCTTTTCCTCCGCTCTGGCGGGCGCGGTTGAATATACGGTTTTTTCAATATAATACTCGGTTTCGGTAAGTATTTCAGTTTTTGACTCTTCGGTGGTGGTTTCTTTCTTTTTGAAAAATCTTCTCTTTGTGGTGGATGTCAGGAACTCCTCATAACCGTCGGGCATCTTTTCCGTGGTGAAAACGGGAGCCGCGGGTGAAGCCGAACTCTCTTCGCTTTTATATGTGGTGTAATCCACCTTGCTGTTGTCTTTATAGGTTGAGCTGTCTTTTGAGTCTTTTGTCTTTTCGCCTTTTTTGTCCGTGCTCTCGGTTTCTTCGGTTTCCGTCTCGGTTGTGATTTCATTGACCGAGCCGGAATCATCATAGAATTTGCCGTTTGCAATCAGCACGGTGGTGCCTGTCGACACGTTTTTCAGCGTGGGGTAAGCGTTGCCTCTGACGGCTCTGGGCGAATAGACCGTGTAGGAATCAGACGGGTATTTTATAACTCTGTTTATACTTGCTTTGCCGTTGTTGCGGACATCCTGCTCAAACAGGGTTATGCGCCCTCTCGTGTTGCTTTTGACGATTGCCCAGTGTCCCTCGGAAGCGGCATAGACAATATCTCCCTGCTGCGGAGAAACGGGCCTTCGCAGGACATAGCCTTCGGTATTCAGCACCGGCCCGGATGATGAGGCCGATACGTTAAGCCCGTAGGCCATTCTGTAGAATCTTACAACGAGCTCATCGCTTTTGTATTTATCCGGCTGTGAAAGGCTGTAGAGCGAATCAACACCCAGGAAAGAGGTTGCGACAAACGGCTCGGCATTTGTGATGCTTACCTCCGTGCCGCCTTTGGCCTCATCCGAAAAATCGGCGTGTACGCTCACGGCGAAAGTAAATATCAGAAAAACCGAGATTATCGGTATCAGTTTTTTCGGCAGTTCTCTCATAAAAGCACCTTGTAATTACGTATTCCATCCCTTGGGAATAAATATATTTTCAAAAGTTCTCACCGCGTATCTGTCCGTCATACCGGCAACAAAGTCGCAGGCGGCGATTTCGGGAGAAAAAGTTCTCGCGAGTTTTACATACAGCCCGGGCATCAGCTCCGGGTATTTTGAAAACCTGTCATAGAGCATGGCAATCATCTCTTCCGCCTTGCCCTCTTCGCTCTTGCAGGCGGGGTTTGTGTAAACCGCATCAAACATGAAATTATGAAGCATATCAAATATCATCTGAATCCCGGGAGATAAAGAAATATCATCCGAGCTGTTTGAGATGCAGTCGGTAACGAGAGTGTTTATCCTCTGCGCTTTTGTGTAGCCCAGCACATCGCGGATTTCAACGGGAATATCATCCTCGGTGAGAATACCCGCCGCTTTGGCGTCATCTATATCGTGATTGATGTAAGCTATCCTGTCTGACAGGCGGACCACTCTGCCCTCAAGGGTTTCCGCCTGCTCGCCGTTTGTGTGTCTGACAATTCCGTTTCGCACTTCATATGTGAGGTTGAGCCCCTCGCCGTTTTTTTCGAGGGTGTCAACCACTCTCAGGCTCTGCTCATAGTGTCTGAAGCCTCCGGGCGCGGCGGAATTGAGAGCTCTCTCTCCCGCGTGGCCGAAAGGCGTGTGCCCGAGGTCATGGCCGAGCGCTATCGCGTTTGTCAGGTCTCTGTTGAGAGCGAGGGAGTCCGCGATGGTATCGGATATCTGCGCCACCTCAAGCGTGTGGGTCAGACGTGTGCGGTAATAATCGCCCTCCGGCGAAAGGAAGACCTGTGTCTTGTGTTTGAGGCGTCTGAAGGAGCTCGAATGGATTATCCTGTCTCTGTCTCTCTGATATTCCGTCCTGACGGAGCATTCCTCTTCGGGGCGCATTCTCCCGCGCGAGTTGCAGGCAAGACTTGCACGCGGCGACAGAGTCTTTTTTTCGCGCTCGTATTTTTCTTCACGTATACAGCTCAGGATCAGCACCTCCCTCATCGTAATAAACACAGATTGTTTTCGCTCTGTAAACATATATACGCAGGAAAACGGATAAATTCCTTTATTTTAATTGTAAACAATTTGTTAACAGCGAAATTGTTGACAATGAATAGAGTATGGTGATATTATTATAATGTATATTTATATGCTTATGTGAGGAATACCGATGGCAAAGACACTTGTTCTGGCGGAAAAGCCCTCCGTTGCAAGGGATATTGCGCGGGTGCTCGGGTGCAAAAAAGGCGGAAACGGCTGCCTCATCGGCGACAGGTATATTGTGACCTGGGCGCTCGGTCATCTCGTCACTCTTGCCGACCCCGAAGTTTACGGAGATAAATATAAAAGCTGGCGGATGGAAGACCTGCCCATGCTGCCGGATAAAATGAAGCTTGTCGTCATAGGCCAGACTTCAAAGCAGTATAAGGCTGTCAGCGCACTGCTCTCGAGCAAGGAAGTTGACAAAGTCGTCATAGCGACCGATGCCGGGCGTGAGGGCGAGCTTGTTGCGCGCTGGATTCTCATAAAAGCCGGCTGCAAAAAGCCGGTACAGCGTCTGTGGATTTCATCACAGACAGACAAGGCAATCCGCGAGGGATTCGCTTCGCTCAAACCCGGAGCTCAGTTTGACAATCTTTTCCGCTCGGCTCAGTCAAGAGCCCAGGCGGACTGGCTCGTGGGCCTCAATGTCACAAGAGCCCTGACCTGCAAGCATAACGCTCAGCTTTCGGCGGGCAGAGTTCAGACTCCCACGCTCGCCATGATTGTAAAAAGAGAAGAGGAAATACTGAAATTCAGGCCGAAAGACTATTTCACGGTCAAGGCGGATTTCGGTTCTTTCACCGCTCTCTACAAGGATTCAAAGGGCCAGGCGAGATTTTTCGACGCCGCTCAGGCGCAGGAAATCATGAAGGCTGTCAAGGGGCAGAAGGGAATCCTCAAAGAGGTTAAAAAGCAATATAAATTCAAAACTCCTCCTGCGGCATATGACCTTACCGAGCTGCAGAGAGACGCCAATAAAAAATACGGATACTCCGCAAAGCAGACTCTCTCATATATGCAGAGTCTTTACGAAACCCATAAGCTGCTCACTTATCCGAGGACAGATTCGAGATATATCACAAAGGATGTGGCGGCGACTCTGCCCGAGCGCCTTCGCGCGATAGCTGTCGGTCAGTATAAAGAGGCGGCAGGCGCAATCCTGCGCTCGAAGCCGATTCAGACGAAATATATCGTCAATGATTCCAAGGTCACCGATCATCACGCGATAATTCCCACCGAGCAGTATGTTGAACTCAACAGGCTCACACGCGATGAGATGCATATTTACGACCTGGTCGTTCGCAGATTTCTCGCGGTGCTCAGCGCGCCTTATGAGTATGATGAGGTTCAGGTAAAGATTTCATTCGGCAGATACGATTTTTACGCCAAAGGGCAGAGCGTCAAGTCCGCCGGGTGGAAGGCGCTTTATGATTCTTCGCTCATTGATGATACCGATGATTCCGATGATATGAAATCACAGTCTCTGCCGCAGCTGAATCAGGGCGCGGCGATGACTCCGAGGGATGTCAGGATTGTTGCCGGCAAGACATCGCCCCCCTCACGCTATACGGAGGCGACTCTGCTCACCGCGATGGAGAATCCCGGCTCGCAGGTTGAGAGCGGAAAGCTCAGAGATGTGCTCAAGACCGCGGGCGGTCTCGGCACCCCGGCGACAAGAGCCGATATAATCGAAAAGCTGTTTGACTCATTTTATGTTGAGAGAAGGGGCAGGGAGATATTCCCGACCTCAAAGGGGAGGCAGCTTGTCAATATAGTGCCCGCCGATCTCAAATCCGCCGAGCTCACCGCGAAATGGGAGCAGAGGCTTTCGATGATAGCAAACGGCACCGAGAATGACAAAAAGTTTGTCGATGAGATGAGGCGCTACGCATCCGCGCTTGTCAGCTCGGTAAAGGCGAGCGACGCGGTATACCGCCACGACAATATTACGAGAGAAGTCTGCCCCGAGTGCGGCAAATACATGCTCGAGGTCAACGGCAAAAAGGGCAAAATGCTCGTATGCCAGGACAGGGAATGCGGCTACCGCAAGAGTCTCTCGGTTATCACCAACGCCAGATGCCCCGAGTGCCATAAGAAACTTGAGATGCGCGGAGAGGGCGAAAAGAAGATGTTTTACTGCTCCTGCGGCTACCGTGAGAAGCTCTCTGATTTCAACAAGAGAAAAGAGAGCGCCGGCGCCGGCAAGAGAGATGTTGAAAACTATATGAGACAGCAGAGTAAGCAGAAGGTTGCGAACAACCCGTTTGCCGATCTGCTTGCAAACTGGTCGGAGGAAGACTGATGAAAAAAATCCTGTGCATAATACTCTCGGCACTGCTGCTCCTGCCCTGCGCCGCCTGCGCCGGGACGGGGCCCGGCAAGAGTGTATCTTATGCCATTCCCGCTTCCCCTTCCACTCTCGATCCGCAGTATGCTTCGGAGACGGGGGCGAAGCTGATAATCAACAATGTCTTCGAGGGCCTGGTCAGATATGATTCAGACGGTGAGATAACAAACGGCATCGCGGAGAGCTGGAGAGTTTCGGATGACGGGCTCGTCTATACATTCAGGCTCAGGAGAGATACCGAGTGGTACTGCCCGGCAGTCTTCAAAACGCAGTACGGCGATGAGGTATATAAAAAGTTTTCCGAGGCAAAGGTTACCGCAGACGATTTCCTTTATGCCTGCCGCAGGGCCGTCGATCCCGCGACCGATTCACCGAACGCCGCAAGGCTTATGGTGATTGAAAACGCCACTGAGATATTTGAAGGCAAAATGCCTACGGAAGCTCTCGGCGTTGTCGTACCCGAAGATGACAAATTCACCATCATCTTCCGCCTCACCGAGCCGTGTGATGATTTCCTTGCGCGGCTTACCGAGAGTGAGTTCATGCCCTGCAACGAAGAATTCTTCAATCTGACACACGGCAGATACGGGCTTCTGAGAACCACTCTGCTTTGCAACGGTCCGTTTTATCTGAGCTACTGGGATCCCGAGAGCCAGATAACCATAAAAAACAACAAGTATTATTCGGGAACACAGGCGGTAATACCCGCATCGGTTGCCGTGACATTTGACGCCAACGAAACCTCAATCGGCAAAAAGCTGTCAAACGGTTCATTGAGCGCTGCCGTTCTGAGCCCCGTCAGTGATGTGCCTGGTGAAGTTACCGTATTAAAGGAAATACCGGATACCGTCACGGGATTTGCCTTTAACTGCGGGGATGAAACTCTGCTCAACACAAACATAAGGCGCGCATTGTGCCTGGGCGTTGACAGGAGCATATTCAGCAAAAAGACCGGCGTTCTGACCCCGGCCGACTGGTTCATTCCGGAGGTCTGCTCCGCGGGTCACCTCAGTTACAGAGAGAGAGTAGCGGAAAAGACACCCTCGCTTGAATACAGCGAAAAGAAAGCGCTCTCATTCTGGCAGAAGGGGCTTGAAGAGCTTGAGGCGGAAGAGATCTCGCTCACGGTTCTCTGCCCCGAAAGATACGACCTGCAGATAAGGCAGCAGCTTCAGATATGGCAGAAGATTTTCGGCCTCTCCCTTTCGGTGAGCGTACTGAATCTCCCAGATAAAGAGATTCAGGATAATATAGACGCCGGGAATTATCAGATAGCCGTCACTTCGGTCACCTCACGCGAGAGAAACGCGGTCGATTTCATTGAGGGGTTTGAAGGCGGAGGAATTTTCAGATTCAACGATGAAGCGTTTTCGCTTACGCTCGGCAGGCTGAAGACGGTGGATACCGACAGCGATATGCTCAGCGGACTTCTTACGGCCGAGAGCATAATCCTCAATATGGGAGTATTCTGTACTCTTTGGAGCAGCTCGTCAAAATTCGTTGTGAGCAACGAAGTGCAGGGAATAACAATAATTGACTCGGAAACAACCGTGTCTTTTGCAGGTGCTAAGAGATGAAAAAAGTATTCAAAGAAAGACCCATGCCCGATGATATCGAATTCAACGAGAAGGATTACGGCAAAAGAGCAACCGCTTTTGTTGCCGCGGCAGGCATTGCCGCGTCGGCCGGTCCCTACGCGGGCATGACAATCGCACAGAAGATCAAGAAGGGCTTCGGTGAGGAAGATTTTGCATCGGAGAGAGACAACGCGCTTGTCACGGCGGGCGGAAACACGATTGATCTGAATCCGCTCGAGGTAAACGATTATGTATTCGGATGCCGCTCGGGTTATGACACGGTCAGCGGTACAAGGAAAGCGTATGAGGGAATAAAAGCGCGATTCGGCGAATACGGTGCGAGAGAAGTTTTCGGCAAAAGTCTCGAGAGCTCTCTGCAGGCGGCCGACATAAAGAATATAGCAAAAGCGGGCTATAACTGCATAGTAATCCCCATAAGAAGCTTTCTGCTGTTTAAAGATGAAAAAATCAACAAAAAGAGTCTGCGCGTAAAACGCCTTGACAAGATAATCAAAAAATGCGGCAAGAGCGGAGTCTATGTAATTCTGAAGCTCTGTGACACTCCCGGATTTGACCCCGACGCGGATGATTACTCAATCTTCGGAGAGGGAAAGCAGTCTCTGGCTCACAGGAATTATCTCATAAAGCTATGGAAAAAAATCGGTGCATATTTCAAGGATGAGCCGGCGGTGTTTGCTTATGAGCTACTGGACCCGGAGCATATTGATATTGAAAAATACGCCGAGGCTTATGACGCGCTGTATGTCAGAGCCGAAAAGGCATTGCGTGAGGCGGGCGACAGTCATATCCTGCTGAGATATGACAGCGATATCTTAACTCGGCAGCCCGCTGTTTATAAAGGAGACAGGCTTGAAAGCTGCATATACTGCAAGCCCAAGGATTTCATAGATATCAGGGCGGACAGCTTTGATGATATGAAAGAGAAAGTAACCGCGGGAGCAAAGACGGAGCTGTTTACAAAACTTATCTGACGGTAAGAGGCATATATGGAAAAACTGATTGCAATCGCAATAGTGCTGATACTTATTCTCATATTTACCGGCCGCGTGAATATACTGATTGTCGGCGTGAGCATCCTCATCGCGGCGACGGCGGTGTTTATGACAATTTTCTTTGTGGTAAATTTTTTCGTGTTTATCACATTCAGGCCGCGCGATGCCGAGTATCTGCGCATTGAGGGCAGATTCAATGACAGATGGCATAACGCCTGCTATCTCGTTGACGGAGAAGAGTATCTTTGTATCATGCCCTGGGAGGGCATTTTCATAAAGCAGCTTTATAAAAAGAATAAGAAGTGCAAGGTGCTTTTCAATAAAAAAATAGGCAGAGTCTATGACAAATATGCCATAGCAACCTCTGCCCTCGGGCTTGTATTCAGTATAGGACTCGATATCGGCCTTGTGCTTTTATATCTCTCCATATGAGAGGGTAAGCTTTGTTTTGTAATTGCTGCCGTCATCATCAACGGTGAATTCACCGCCGTATTTTTTCGCGATATCATTGAGTATTTTGAGGCCGTAACCGTGCTCGTTGCCGTCGTTTTTCTCAACGTGAGGCACCGACGCGTTTTCGGAGATAATCGTGAATTTATCCTCATCTTTTGATATTTCAATATATATATTTTTGTCGTCGCCGCTCTGAGCGGCGGCGTTTATGCTGTTATCGATAATATTTGTTAGCGCGCGGCAAAGGTCAAATTCCTCAATTCCCGTTTCATCCGGCACAACAGCCCTGAATGTGTATTCGACATCCTGAGCCCGGCAGGCCTTGGCTTTTTCGGATAAGATGGAATTTACAAGCTCGTTTTTGCAGTATCTCTCAATATGAATATTGCGAAGCTCATCTTCCATATTGCCGAGCATTTTCTGCGCCGATTCCCTGGCTTTTTCGCTGCTGCTCTCAGACATGAAATTCGCGACCTCAATTGCGTTTGCAAAATCATGGCGGAGCTTGCGCATCTGAATTGCGTTTTCCTCAAGGGATTTATAATGCTCCATCATTATATGCTCTCTGTAATCTCTCTCTTTGAGCTCGCGCTCCATCTTTTCGTTTTTTGAGATTTTATCATAGGTGAGGAATACCATTATATCGGCGATAACGGTCAGCACAAGCGCAACATTGAGTATTACGAGTGAGCTCTCTCTTGTGAAAAACCCATCATTTCCCCAGATATCCGGGTCAAGAAATGACTGAAAGGCGTAGCATATGACAATCTGGCTGACGGGCAGCAGCAGGAAAGTATTGGTATATTTGAAGCTGATATTATTCTTGCCGACTTTCCTGCGCCAGAAGATAACCGCGGCGCCGCAGAGCAGAGTCTTGACCGCCAGAAGCAGCAGAAGGCCGACAAAATCCTCTTCAAAAGCTTTGGTGATATCCACGAAATTCGCAAAGGCGAGATAAACGAGAGTGGTTATGGTATCAATGAGAATCTCTACAACCGGAGCGACGATTTTTTCCGTCACCTTATTCTCAAAGAGGATAAATGATGAAACTATCAGAAGAATATACGAGACAACGGTCAGCATGGGGTTTTCAAAATTTTTGTATGCGGAAACAAGGTTCAGTATAAAATACGGAACCGCAATCAGAGCAAATGTGAGATATTTGTTGCCCTTCGGCCTGAGGCAGAGCATAAGCCAGAGAGCATCCGTGAATCTCATAATGAGCTCATATATGACCATGAAAGCAGTAATCAAAAAACCACCCCGCTTCTCTTCTCGCTGCCTATATTGTAAACGCAAACGGCTTTTTTTGCAAGATGCAATTGAGAGAGCCGCGCAATCGCGCACACGTATTCCGGATTAAAATATAAATTGCATTTCATTGAATATTAGTGTATAATTCAGCGTATAAAATCGTTACGCCTTATTTCATCAACATTTTCGGGGAACAGTATGAATAAGTATAATGAAAACAATTATAAGACAATGTGTGAGGAATACTCACGTATGACAGTCGCGATGCCGCCGGATTCCGAGAGGATAGTGCGCGACAGCGAAGCTCTTTTCACATTCGCCGCCTGGGGAGACCCGCAGATTTTTCACGGCAGCTCCTCGCGCACGCAGAAATTTGCCTTTGCCTGCGCCGATATCGCGAATATGGAGGGCAAGCTTGACGCGATAGCCATTCTCGGCGATATAGCCGAAATGGGCGCGGAGTGCGAATACAAAATGTGCGCCGACCTGCTTAACGGCATAAGCGATAAATTCACCGATCTGCTCTGCGTGACGGGCAATCACGATATCCGCATCAGAGATTATAAAAGCCAGAGAAATAAATTCAGGGATTTCGTGCTCTCGGTAAAAGGCGGAGTATTTGACAACGATAACGGCGGATATTATTTCAGCAGGGATTATGACTGCTGCAGATTTATCCTTATGGGCTCCGATTCAAACTCTTTTGAGGGCACAAATATCGGCAGAGCTCAGCGCAAATGGCTTGATGATGAGATAGGCAAGGCGGAGAAAGAGGGAAAGATTGCTTTTGTTCTCAATCACCAGACGCTCAAGCACTCAAACGGCCTTCCGGTCACCTGGGGCGGCAACGGCAAATGGCGCGGCTCAATAGGCATACAGAGCGACAAGATAAAAGATATATTTGAAAAGCACAAAAACGTAATTTTCATCACCGGCCATCTTCACTACGGTTTCAGCGTTTACAGCTATGAGGACTGCGGCTGTTTCAAGCTCCTCTCGCTGCCGACCGTCGGAGTCGTGAATCACGGCAGCATGAATAAGGATTCCCAGGGATATATCATCAGCGTTTATCCCGACAAGATAACCATTAGAGCAAGGCTCCATATGGAAGGCAAATGGCTCAACCCCAAAGCCCAGGGAGCTTATATAGAAATAAAGAGATAATAAAAGTAATTATAAATCCCGCAGGATGTTGAAAATCCTGCGGGATTGAGTATGTCTCCCGGATTTCCCGTTTATACCGTAAAATGTGCCGTTCGCGCCGCAAAAGCGGGCTTTTCGCTTTCCTGTGTTATAATTCAGGCGCAGTGAAAAAAATAACAAAAAATTCTGAAAAAATTATTTTTTCTCTGCAACAAAAACGCCGCAAAAATACACTGATAGATGTAAGGCGAAAAAATGCGGTGTTAATGCGCAGACATCGCAAAAGACGACGCCGGAATTCTTGTATAAACGGGACAATTTACAACGTATAAAACGGGGGATAATTTTATGTTAATCATTTCATTACTTATTGCTTTCACAACAATTGCGCTCGCAGGCACAGCAGTCTGCACATCACCTGACGGCGACAGCGCCGCGGCAACACTCGCGATGATTGATTCCGGCAAAAACTGATAACCGGAGAAGGAAAAAGATGAAGAGATTCAGATCGTTATTATCGGCGCTTCTTCTTTCGGCTGTTATTGCCGGCTGCCTTTCGGTTTCATCTTACGGAATTATCAGACCGCTCCCGCCGTTCCGGCCGGAACCGGAACCGGGAGATCCCGTAACAGAGTCCGAGGGGTTTTATTTTGT
>CADBOL010000132.1 GCA_902796295.1 Oscillospiraceae bacterium | reverse complement strand
TGGCAATTCGGGGCCCCCGGGCAGTCGCAGACTGTTTGGGGAGAGGAGGAGCAGCGGAATGATTGAGAGCCCGCTTATCAAGTTTAACAAACGCGGGCGCGAAAGATATGAAGCTTGTGACGACGAAGGCGGTGAGATGAAGAAACAAGGAGTATCACGAAGTGCTACAAGCGAGTGAGACGACTATGTTTCTGAGGGCAAAACCTCTGCCGAAGGCAGAAGCGCCGACCGAGCCGACAGGCGAGACAGGTGTCACCGTAGGTGACGGATGAGGTAGAATTCCCCGCAATGCGATTCCGAAATTCCGAATTATTTTTCACTTTATCTTGATATTTGTATACTATATATGTTATAATACCCTCGGTATATTCTTAAAGCAAGAGTCTATTTTTCTGAAATAAAAAATACGGAGGTATGTCAAATGGCAAAAAGTTTCAAAAGAGCCCTTTCACTATTGCTCAGCTTAATGATGCTGGCGGGCATGTGCTCGGCCGGCAGCGTTACCGCGAGCGCAGCAGACAAAAACTACACCATTTCGCTCGGTCAGACGGTAAATGTCGAGATTGAGGCCGGCAAAGTTGTGTGGGTGGAATTCACCCCGGCAATCACCGGAAGTTATGAATTTTATTCGAGCGCAGACGGGGATACATATTGCGAACTTTACAGCTCTTCAAATTTGCGCTTGGCTTCTGATGATGATGGCGGTGAAGACAACAATTTTTCTCTCATCTATAAATTCGATGCCGGAGTGACATACAAGTTCAAAGTCAGACACTATTATATTGATTCTTCAAGCAGCTTTGATGTAACTCTGACTGAAGCTTATCATACCGATGAGAATTTCGACGGCAAATGCGATATGTGCGGCCAGGAATTCAAAGTAGTTCTTGCCATTGATGAGCCGGTAACAATCACATTATCCGCCGGTGAAGAAAAACAGATTGTTTTCAGATGTGAAAAAGACGGCGAATACAGCTTATCTTATAATTCATCTTTGGGCGGCAGTTGGGATTACGATTATTACATTTATGATTCAAACGGCAATCAAGTCGGAGAATGGTATGATTATCTGACACTCACAGCCGGTGAAGTTTACACAACATGGGTTTATTCTAACTCATCGTCGGAAGCTACGATTACCGATGTTTGTGTCAGCCACACGCATAAAGATGACAACTCCGACGGTAAATGTGATATCTGCTCGGCCGGGTTCAGCGGCACAATCGCTTTCGGCGAAAAAAAGACCGTTGCGATACCCGCAGACGATATGAGAGAGCTCAGATACACATGTCAGGCAACCGGTTTCTATACATTTGACTATGATTCAGACACAAACGGATACGATTATTCCCAGGTTCTTGACCCCGACGGCGATTATGTCGGTGAGATGTATGACGACATATATTTCGTTTCGGGCAAAACCTACAGACTTCAGATTTTCAGCTATGACGAAACCGAGGTAAAAGACATCACTCTTGTGAAGAATCACACCGATAACAACGGCGACGGCAAGTGCGACGGCTGCTCGGTTGAAAACTGCGCGGAGGAATTCAGCGGTGCTATTGCCTACGGCGAATCCAAGGATCTGGAAATTCCCGCCGGTGAAATCAGAGAGCTTGTATTCAACTGCGAAAAATCGGGAATGTACAGGCTTAGCTACAGCACCTCAACAGCCGGTTACGATGACTGCACTATTTTCAGTTCGACCGGCAAGTACAAGGGAGGCATATACGATTCGTTCGTTGCCGCCGCAGGAGAGAAGATCATAATCAGACTCTCCGCTTATGAAAGTTCTGATACTGTAATTTATGGCCTTAAGCTGGGTGATGAGCATTATGACGGCGACGGAGACGGCAAGTGCGATGTCTGCGGTCTTGAATTCAGCGCCACAATCGCTCTCGGCGAGAAAAAAGATGTCACTGTTCCCGAAGGAGAAAAGAGAGAGTTCGTTTTCAAATGCGAAAAAGACGGAACTTACTGGTTCTCCTATAATTCAGCTTCGGGCGCGAACAGCCACACAGAAGCCGCTCTTGATTCGGAGGGTAAATCTCTCGGGTATTTTGGTATGGATAATAAACTCGAGGCGGGGAAATCCTACCTGTTAAGGTTTGGGGCACTTTCAGGGAATTTAACGGTCAGCGGCGTTTATGTAGGGCATTATCATATCGACAGCGACGGTGATGATAAATGCGATATCTGCTCAAATGAATACAGGGTTACCATTACTCTCGGCGAGCCCAGAACATTTAATATTGCTCCCGGTGAATATAAAGAGATTGTATTCAAATGCGAAAAAAGCGGTGAATACTGGTTCAATTGTGATGATTATTCGAGCGACAGCTGGGATTACGAAGGCGTTTATGATTCAAGCGGCAATTATGTCGGAGATTTTTATGACAGTCTGACACTTACAGCCGGCGAAACCTATTCAGCCTTGATTTACGCTTATTCTTCCGCGACATCACCGGTGAAATTCTACGACGTTTATGTCGGGCACGAGCACGCGGATGAAAACAGCGACGGCAAGTGCGTTATCTGCTCCGAGGAATACAGAAGCACCATTGCCTTAGGCGAGAAAAAGACAGTTGAGATTCCCGCCGGCAGCAGCAGAGAGCTTGTTTTCAATTGCGAAAAAGACGGTGACTATTGGGCCACTTATAATTCATCAACCGGTGGCTCATGGAGCGGATATATTTACGATGCAAACGGATTTTATCTCGGAGATTTCAACAGCACAGTTTCATTTACGGCGGGCCAGACCGTCATAATCAGGGTTAATGCAGAATCATCGGATGTAAAAATAAAAGATCTGTTTATCGATCACGATCATACAGATGACAACAGTGACAATAAGTGCGATATCTGCGGTCTTCAGCTCGTATATGATCTTATCCTTGACACCCCGGTGACAGTATTTGTTCCCTCCCGGGAATACAGAGTAAGTGCCAGAATCAATGTTGCGGAAGACGGCTACTACAATCTGGTTCTGAGCAATGATTTCCGCAATTTCTCATACTCCGTATATGATTCCAACGACGATTACGTTTCCGGCGAGCCTTATTATTTTGAATCAGGCGAAACATATACAGTCTGGTTTTCTAATTACGAATCAAAAGATGTAACGGGCACAGTGACGCTCGCGCACATCCACAGTTTTGACCCGGCCTCCGATAAATGCTCCATCTGCGGCAAACAGATTGTTTTTACAGCCGAAGAGGATAAGCCCGCAGCGGTGACAGTTGACCCGCTTAATATTGCCGCGGTTAAATTCACTCCCGTAAAAGACGGAGATTATTCGATGGATTATGATTCCGAATATACGGGTATCACGGAAGTAACGGATTCATCCGGCAATTCCGTTCCCTACGGTTTTGATGATTTCAACGGCGCCATATTCACACTGACCGCGGGTGAGACATATTTCTTCAACATGTATAATGATGATAACGCCGCGGAAACATTTGACGCGACAGTGCGCCATACTCATGACGGCACAGTCACAACAATTGTTGAGCCCACGATAGCTTCATCCGGCCTTGATAAGCTTACCTGCGATTCCTGCGGCGAGTCGGTTTATGCTCTGACAGATTGTACCGGCAGCGATGTCACCAGCGGAACTACAGAAGACGGTTTCTGGTATGAAGTTTATGAAAAAGACGGAGAGTATGAAGCGGTAATTTACGGATATATCGGTGAAGAGACAGAGGTTGTAATTCCCGCGGAGATTGAGGCTTACGGCATGAAAGATCCCGTTCCCGTGACAGTTGTCCGCAGCAGTGACGATATTCGCATGAATAACACCATCACTTCTGTGACCATCCCCGAAGGAATCAGAGAAATCGGTTACGGTGCGTTTGCCGGATACACCGCGCTTGAAGAGATTGTCATCCCCGAAAGTGTCTTGATTATAGGCGATGATGCGTTCAGCGGATGTGTAAATCTTGAGGGCGTCACATTGGGCAGCAATGTGAAATATATCGGCGAAAACGCTTTTGCCACAACTCCCGATGAGGAAGACAGGGAGTATTTTGAATCTGATCTTGCCGATATTGAAGATTACATTTCAAATGAAATAGAAGAATATGAAGATGATATAAAAGAAGAGGAAGAGGCCAGGGAATCGTATTTTGCATCGCTTTCCTCAATCAGCGGAGTGCCCGTAAATTCATGGGATGATGTCAAAACGGCGATTGAAGCGGCAGATCTTGACGATCTTAACAATTTCATACCGTACATTTCTTTTGCAGACAAAGAAGAAGCGGAGGCTTTCCTTTATGATTTCGCGAAGGATTATTTTGAGAGAGAAATCGATTATTACAACAGTCAGATAAGAGCGGCGGAAAGCTTCCTTGAGGCCTGCAATGAAATTATCAACGCCGATGATACACCGCTCGCCTGGGTAATCTATAACGGCAGCGAAGAAGATTTCGGAAAGATTATCATAAAGAAAAACAACGAAGAGCTTACCGAAGCCCGCACCGGTTTTGACGGCAAGGATCCCGAATTCACAATCACCTATGACGCGAACGGAGGCGAAAACGCACCCGAGGCGCAGACAGGATTCAAGGATGTAACTCTCTCGGCGGATGAGCCCGAGTATTACGGCTACACCTTCCTCGGCTGGGCAACAGATACCGACGCGGCAGAAGCAGTTTACGCGGCAGGCGATGATTATTATCTGATTGCCGATGCCACCTTCTACGCAGTATGGGAAGAGAAGGTCATGACCCTGACCTATGACGCAAACGGCGGCAAGAACGCTCCCGAAGCACAGCAGGGTTACGGCGCGATAAGTCTTTCGGCAGATGAGCCCGAGAATTACGGCTACACCTTCCTCGGCTGGGCAAAGACAAAAGACGCGACAGCAGCGGAATACGCGGCAGGCGCAGAGTATACGCTTGAAGAGGATACAACCCTCTACGCTGTATGGGAAGAGATAATCGTTACCATGACCTATGACGCAAACGGCGGCGAAAATGCACCCGCAGCGCAGAAGGGTTACGGTAAGATTGCTCTCGCAAAGTCAGAGCCTTCAAGAGACGGATATGAGTTCCTCGGCTGGGCAAAGACAAAGGATGCGAAAGCAGCGGAATACGCGGCAGGCGCAAACTATACACTTGAAGAGGATACCACACTCTACGCGGTATGGCAGAAACTCTACACTCTGACCTATGACGCAAACGGCGGCAAGGATGCACCGGCAGCACAGAAGGGCAACGGAGAAATCACCCTCTCATCGGCGAAACCGGCAAGAGGCGGATATGAGTTCCTCGGCTGGGCAAAGACAAAGGATGCGACAAAAGCCGATTACGCGGCAGGCGCGAAGCTTAACCTTACGGCAGACACCACGGTATACGCCGTATGGAAGGCAACATTCAAGCTTCCCGAATTCAGCGCTAAATCCGCATCCTACAACACCTATGTAACCGTAAATGTAAACCTCAATAATGTTCCCGCAGGAGCAGAGGTATATATTGACGGCAAGAAGGCAGATGCAAACGGAAGCACCTACAGCGCCGACATCGGCCAGGTCAAGGCAACAAAGGATGTGAAGATAGAGGTAAAACAGGGAGGCGAAGTGCTTGATTCGTCAACGCTTACAGTTAAGGTTGACAGCGGATTCTTCGCAAAGCTGATATCGTTCTTCACAAACTTCCTGTTCAATCTCTTCAGCTGGAAGAAAGTAACAGTAACATTCTGATAAGCTAAAATAAAAAAGCCCGCTCCGGCGGGCTTTTTTCAGTTAGCAGTGAGCAGTTAGCAGTGAGCAGTTTCGGGTCGCTTCGCTCCGGATATAATAAATCGCAATGCGGTTCCTCTTTGGCCCTCTCCACGATCGGAGAGGGTGCCCCGAAGGGGCGGGTGTGGACGATTAATCATTAAATCAGCAGAAACCCGTAGGGGTCGACGACTCGGCGACCCGCCTCAGGGATATGCGGAGCATAACACAAATTATTTGCAATACGATTCGCTCTTAAGGCAGAAAAAAATCCGCCCTTTGCAGAGCGGATTTTTCCGATTTCAGACGAAAAATTATTCAGCTTCTTTTTCTTCCTGCATCTTTGCGA
>CADBOL010000131.1 GCA_902796295.1 Oscillospiraceae bacterium | reverse complement strand
TAACCGCAGCAGGTGACAATGCTTCTGCCGGCGGCGTGATCGGATTGAATAACGGCGGCACAGTTGAAAACTGCTATAACACCGGCGTTGTTTCAGGCGTAAACTTTGTCGGCGGCGTTGTCGGGGTTTATGAAAAAGGCAGAGTCACAAACTGCTATTTTGACAGCAGCGTATCAACCGGTATTCCCGCAATCGGATGTGGAGACTCCGATGAATATGTCAAATATGTCAAAGGCCTCACCACCGCCGAGATGACGGGCAGAAGTAACCTTTGCTATTCTGAGGAAGACACCGACAGCCATCCTATGTATTTCGAATATGAAACCGAAAATGAACGTCCATGGCTTGTGAAAGAAAGCACCTGCCTGAATGATTTTTATCCGCATCTCAAGGGATTCAACCTTGATGAAAACAAAGCTCAGATTCCGGCAGAAAGCATTGACGCCGAAAACTGGCCTCCCAGGACAGACACGGGAAGCGGTGAACATAAATACGGCGAAACGGGCGATGACCGCTTCACCTGCACGGTCTGCGGTCAGGTTGACGATGACCTGAAAGCCGCCGCGGAGCTGGCGGATGCCAAAGAAGAGGCGAAAGCGGAGCTGGAAGACTATAAAGACCCCGCGGATTACAGACCGGCGCAGCAGGAAGAGCTTGCCGACGCAATCGCCGCCGGTAAAGAAAATATCGACTCCGCCGCGGATAAAGATGCAGTGGCCGCCGCACTGAGCGCCGCAAAAGAGGCAATCGATGATATCAAGACCGACGCTCAGCTGACTGCCGAGGAGCAGGACTTTGACGAATATAAGCAGGCACAGAAGGACGAGGCCGCCGACCTTGCGAAAGAGGGCGACAGCGAAGACTGCGCCGCGCTTATCAAAGCCGCTCAGGATGCGATTAACGCGGTAACCTTCGACGAAGATAAATCACTTGACGAAAACAAAGCGGCGGTTGATGAAGCGGCAAATCTCACAAAGCTTGCCGAAGACCTTGAAGCTCAGAGAGCCGCCGAGCAACTTGCCGAAGACAAAGACGCTTTTGACGAATACAAGGATGAAAAGAAAGACGAAATCGACGCTCTCGCTCAGGATGGCGACAGCGACGAAGTCAAAGAGCTCATAGACAACGCGAAAGATGCAATAGATAAGCTGACCTATGACGAAAGCAAATCGCTTGACGAAAACAAAGCGGCTGTTGACGAAGCGGCAGATCTGACACAGCTTAAAGAGGATATTGCGGAACACCGCAAAGAATACACCGCAAAATTCATTGCCGACGGCAAGACCGTAAAAGAGATTAAATTCACAATCGATACAGAAAGCATTGAAGCTCCTTCGGTACCCGAAAAAGCGGGATATACCGGAGAATGGGAGAGCTATTCACTCGGTGCAAAGGATATAACGGTCAACGCGGTTTACACTCCCGTGAAATATACGGCGAAATTTATCGCGGACGGCAAGACGGTCGCCGAGATTCCCTTCACGGTTGAAACCGAGAGCATAACAGAACCCGCCGTTCCCGAAAAAGAGGGATACACAGGCGAGTGGAGCGAATATACGCTTGCGGCGAGCGATATCGAAATAAACGCAGTTTATACCGAAATACCCGCCGAACAGGCAACACCGGACGAGCCCGCGACCGAAACAGAACCCGCGACGGAGACCGAACCCGCAACGGAAACCGAGCCGGAAAACGATAATCTCTGCCCGCTTGACGGCACAGACCACGGCACCTCCTTCATGGGCAAAATCATAAAATTTTTCCACAGCATTCTTTGGGGATTCTTCAGACTGCTCGGAATGAATCTGTATATACATATGTCATGGGCAGAGTAATGTGCAATCAGCAATGTGCAATTGTTAATTGACAATTGATAATTGATAATTTCGGAGCCTGGGTCTTCAGTGAATACCCGGGCTCCGTTTTTCCCTGATTGACAGTGAGCAGTTGCATTTGCGAAATCACATTGCGGTTATTATATAACCGTAGGGAGTGACGTCCCGGCAATCGGCTGAATGAAATCCGGACTGACTGTTAATGTCGGCCCGGCTTTTTAATATTTTTTTATTGAAAGTAAATATATAATTATGATATAATTACTAATACACGATGTTTAAATATGTGTCCGAGGTTATAAGTATGTTATTCGCTTAAACCTCTTCTTTCGTAAATGCGCCGGTTGTAAAACACGTCTTTCAGAAAAGTTAAAGAATAGATTGTCCGATTCATATGATACATTATATGAATCGGAATTTACCGAATAATATGTATTAACGGGAGATTATTAAATGATTAAAAAGATTACGGCAGTTTTGCTGTGCGTTACAACACTCATTGCAATATGCTTAATGCCTTCCTCAGCGGGAGTATGGCATGATGAGGGGCTTGACATTCTGAGAAGCCAGTGGCAGGAAGGCGAAGGACCTTCAATCGCTGGCTTCAATATCGATTACAGCTACTATGTGCCTGAGACCGATAATCCATGCCCTCTTATGATTTTTATGGGCGGTGCGGGCAACGGAACATATGAAGGCAAGGAGCTTCAGGCTACCTCTTTCCCGTATTGGTCAAGTGTAGAGTACCAGGCAATGGCAGAAAACGCGGACGGCATGTATCTTATGATACTCCGCTCACCTCTTCCGTTTTATTTTGACACCTGCCCGCTTCGTCCGATGTACGAGGCGATAAGAGATTTTGTTGATACTCACAATGTGGATAAAAAGAGAATCTGCCTCTTCGGCAGATGTCTCGGAGCAAGCGGAGTAAACCGCCTTGCCAATGCTTATCCGGATTATTTTTCCGGCGCCTGCTATATGTGTCCCAGAACGACAATCAGCATCTCTGATGCGCATGCAATGAAGAATATGAAGGTCTGGATACTTTGCAGCATGCTTGACAGTTATTCGATTTTTCCTTTTTATGCTCTGCCTTCATGGATTAATGAAACCCTTTTCACAAAGGATAAAACAAACATCCGCCTCACCAGCTGTCTGACCGCTCCGCGCGGCGGAGGATTCCTGAATCACGAAGTTTACTGGCTGATTGACGAGAACTTCTCTCCGGGAATTCTGAATTCCTATACCGGCCTTTTCACGATTGACGGAAACGGAAAGAAAATACCTGTATCTGAGATTAATGCAATCAAATTCTTTACCTCCGGCGACTACACCCCCGCACCTGATCCGGCGCCTGATAATCCGGCCACCCCTGCCACACCGGATGCTGCATCAACGCCCGCTGAGCCCGAAAATCAAGGCGGGGCTCAGAAACCTGTCAATCAGGATTAAACCGAATAGTCATTATAAACCACCGGTTTCGGCCGATGGTTTTTTTATATGGAAATAATCATTTAAATTTACTTAAATATATGATATAATCAATTCAATTGAACGGGTTTTATTGCGTGCCGCATAAAAGGGAGAGGTGAGTTTACTGTGATAATCGCTGCCGAATGCGTAATTCTTTGTTTTTTATTTTTCATACCGGTTTATTTTATGTCATGCGATCCGGTAAAAACTCTTTATAATTATCCGCCCGCGATTCAGGAGAGAGTAAAATCCCTTGATGAATATAAAGATAAAATCCCGACAAAGAATAACAAGATAGCTGTAAAAATAACCGCACTGATTGTGTTTGTGATTGTTATAAGTCTTATACTGAGATTTATAAACGGTTATACTGATTTTCTCAGAGCTTTCGGCATCGGGTTTTTAATCTGGACTGTTGTAAATCTTTTTGATGTTATTGTGCTCGATATAATCTGGTTTTGCCACGATAAGAGATTTGTTTTAAAAGGCACGGAAGACATGACAGCTGAATATCACAATTACGGTTTTCATATCAAGGGCTTTTTTATCGGCGAATTGCTTGCGCTGATTGTCTGCGCTCTTGCCGGGCTTGTGGTTAAATTTATTTTATAAACCGGAATTTAAGGAGAAAAAAATATGACAAACGCGGCAAAGGTAAGTGAATTTTTAGACAAAGCAAAGGTATTTTACCTTTTAACCACCGACGGTGATCAGCCTAAAGGCAGACCTTTCGGTTTTCATCTTTTGGTTGATGATAAGCTCTATTTCGGCTGCGGTACTTTCAAGGATGTTTATAAGCAGTTAAAGCAGAATCCCAAAGTGGAAATCCTTGCTATGGCTGACGGCGATTTTATACGCTATGACGGCACGATGAAAGAGGTCTTTGACGAAGCGCTGCTTGAAAAAACACGGGAGGCAATGCCGCAGATTATGGAAATGTATGATAAAAACGGCTGGACAATGCAGCTCTTTTATCTGGAAAACGGCAGAGCTGAAATCCGCGGAGTGCTGGAGCAAAAGGAAGCGTTTAACGTATAATGCCTGCTGATTTAGCGGTTTGATTATATGAGTCAAAAATAAAACAATCCGAAGAAATCAGGAGTCAATAATGATATCAATTCTTGTTTTAATATACGCTGTGTTTATCTCGCTCGGCCTTCCGGACAGTGTATTCGGCGTTGCGTGGCCTGTTGTTCATATTGAATTCGGCATTTCGGAGTCATTTGCATCAATTTACAGCATAGTGACCGGAGTCTGCTCAGGCGGCGCGAGCTTTGCAGCCGGTCTGGTTCTGAGAAAATTCGGGACTCCGAGAGTTACATTTGTCTCAGTTCTGCTGACTGCGGCAGGCCTTGTCGGAATGAGCTTCTCACCGAATATCTGGGTTATGATGCTTTTTGCTGTTGTTATGGGTTACGGCGCCGGAGCGATAGATACCGGTCTTAATAATTACGTCTCTCTTCATTTCAAAGCAAGGCATATGTCATGGCTTCATGCTTTCTGGGGTATAGGAGTAACTCTGAGCCCGCTGATTATGTCGCTGTTTCTCAACGGTGATAATCCGGAGTGGCGGAAAGGCTACAGAATCCTTGCCCTGATACAGTTTTCCATCGCGGCCGCTGTCGGAATCATGCTTCCGAAATGGATAAAACACGATAAAACAAAAACTGTAGAAACAGAGCAAAATGAAAGCGGTGAAAAAACCGGCTTATTCGCGATAAAAGGCGTTATTCCCGGCATCGCTTCACTCGGCTTTTACTGCTCAATGGAGTTTATTATAGGAACCTGGGGAGCCTCGTATATTGTCAATGTTTATTCTCTCGGGGCTGATATTGCCGCCAGATGGGTTTCGCTTTATTTCGGCGGCATTATGCTCGGGCGTATTATATCGGGATTTGTATCGGACAGAATGGGCGATGATTTTATGATACGCGCGGGCGGTATCTTATCCGCCGCGGGGATTATAATGCTGATTCTTCCTTTCGGAAAGGCTTCGCTCAGCGGGTTTATTCTCATAGGGCTTGGTTTCGCGCCGGTTTTCCCGAGCGTTATTCACGCTGTTCCGTCTAGATTCGGCGAAAAGTATTCTGCCGATATAACGGGTTTTCATATGGGCGGAG
>CADBOL010000130.1 GCA_902796295.1 Oscillospiraceae bacterium | reverse complement strand
GTTTCCGTGGCGGCCCGCCATCTTGTCGCCGACAGAGAGCTTACGCTTCTGGGCAATGTAGCAGCGGACAACCTTGTTGACGCCGGGGGCGAGCTCATCGCTGTTTTCTTTGGTGAATACCTCAACGTTGACAACAACGCCGTATTCGCCGTGAGGAACTCTGAGTGAGGTATCCCTGACCTCTTTTGCCTTTTCGCCGAAAATGGCGTGGAGCAGTCTCTCCTCGGGAGTCATCTCGGTTTCGCCCTTGGGTGTTACCTTACCGACAAGGATGTCGCCGCTGCGTACCTCTGCGCCGATACGGATAATACCGTTTTCGTCAAGGTTTGCGAGCGCATCGTCACCGGTGTTGGGGATATCTCTTGTGATATCCTCAGGCCCGAGCTTGGTATCTCTGGCCTCTGTGCTGTATTCTTCAATGTGAATCGATGTGTAAACATCGTCACGGACTATCTTTTCACTGATAAGAACGGCGTCCTCGTAGTTGTAACCTTCCCAGGTCATGAATCCTATGAGAGCATTCTTTCCGAGAGCAACCTCGCCGTGGTCGATTGCGGGACCGTCTGCTATGACTTCGCCCTTCTCAACTCTCTGGCCGACCGAGACAATGGGTCTCTGGTTGTTACAGGTCGCCTGGTTTGAACGCATATACTTGATGATTTCGTATTCTCTTTCATTGCCGCCGTCTTCAAGTACGT
The DNA here is from genome assembly GCA_902796295.1 of Oscillospiraceae bacterium. GTDB lineage: Bacteria > Bacillota > Clostridia > Oscillospirales > Acutalibacteraceae > CAG-177. The sequence goes on along the minus strand of CADBOL010000130.1, from coordinate 3,319 downwards.
TAATCTTATCGGCGCAGACCTTTGTGACGACGCCGCCGTTTTCGGCGAGAACGCAGACACCGGAGTCAACCGCCGCTTTGTATTCCATACCTGTTCCGACTATGGGAGCCTCTGTGGTGAGAAGAGGAACCGCCTGCTTCTGCATGTTTGAACCCATGAGTGCGCGGTTCGCGTCATCATTCTCAAGGAACGGAATCATTGCCGTTGCAACGGAAACAACCATCGCGGGCGAAACATCCATATAGTCTGCCTTTTCGGGCTCCGTCTCAAGGAAGCTGTCTCTGTATCTCGCGGCGATTCTGGAATTGACGAATCTGCCGTTTTCATCAAGAGGCTCGTTACCCTGGGCAACAATGAATCTGTCTTCCGAGTCGGCGGTCATATAGACAACCTCGTCAAGAACTCTGAGATCTTTGATATTGCCCTTCTTGTCGTAGGTCTTTTCAATCTTTCTGTAGGGCGCCTCAATGAAGCCGTACTTGTTGATTCTCGCGTAGGTTGCGAGATATGAGATAAGGCCGATGTTGGGACCTTCGGGGGTCTCAATCGGGCACATTCTGCCGTAGTGGGTGTAGTGAACGTCGCGGACCTCGAAACCGGCTCTGTCTCTTGAAAGACCGCCGGGGCCGAGTGCGGAAATACGGCGCTTATGAGTCAGCTCAGCGAGCGGATTGGACTGATCCATAAACTGCGAGAGCGGCGATGAGCCGAAGAACTCGCGGATTGCCGTGGTAATGGGTCGGATATTGATGAGAGTCTGGGGAGTGATTTTTTCATCCTCTTCCTGCGCCTGAACAGCCATTCTCTCACGAACAACTCTCTCCATTCTGGAAAGGCCGATTTTGAACTGATTCTGGAGCAATTCGCCGACGGAGCGGATACGTCTGTTGCCCAGATGGTCGATATCGTCAAGATTGCCTACGCCCTTGGTAAGGCAGTTGACATAGTTGACGGAGGCGTAGATATCGTCTCTGATTATGAATTTCGGGATGAGGTCATCGCATCTTGCCTTCATTTCGGCGGCAAGAGCGTCTTTGTCATCACCGCAGGTGTCGATTATTTCTTTAAGAACGGAAAATCTTACTTTTTCGCCTATTGCGATTTTTTCAAGCTCTTCGCGGGTAAATGAAACGGGCAGGACAGCGAGAGGATCAACCATGCGGTTTGAAGAAACCGTAAGCTCAGAGCCGTCTTCACATTTAACAACGACTCTCCATACTCCGGCATTCTCAAGCTGCTGAACCTTCTCTTCGGTGAGCTCTTCATCGGGGAGAGCAAGCACTTCGCCGGTGTACTCATCCACTACGGGCTGAGCGACGGTGCAGCCGGGAAGACGGTTAAGGAGCGAGAGCTTCTTGTTGTATTTATAGCGGCCCACTCTTGAAATCTCGTATCTGTAGGGATCGAAGAAGAGGGTGTCGATATTCTGCTGAGCAACCTCGAGTGTGACGGGCTCGCCGGGGCGCATCTTCTTGAAGATTTCCATGAGCGCCTCTTCGGTGTTTCTCGTCTCATCCTTTTCGAGTGTCGCCTCGAGTTTCTCGTCATTTCCGAAGAAATCGCGTATATCCTGATTTGAGCTCAGGCCGAGAGCGCGAACGAAGGTGGTAACGAGGATTTTCTTATTCTTGTCGATCTTGACATAGAAAATGTCGTTGACATCGGTTTCGTATTCGAGCCAGGCGCCTCTGTTGGGGTTGATGGTTGAAGTGTAAAGCTCCTTACCTGTTTTGTCGTGTGACATCCCGTAATAAACGCCGGGTGAACGAACGAGCTGGGAAACAATAACTCTCTCGGCGCCGTTGATGACGAAAGTACCGCTTTCGGTCATAATCGGGAAATCGCCGAGATAAACCTCCGACTCCTTGACGGTTCCCGTATTCTTGTTATGAAGACGTACGGTGGCCCTCATCGGAGCGGCATAGGTAGTATCCCTCTCCTTGCACTCACGCACATTGTATTTCGGCTTGTCATCCACACGGTAGTCCACAAAACTGAGCACAAGGTTGCCCGAATAATCCGTGATATCCGCCATATCCCGGAAGGCCTCCTTGAGACCGGTTTCAAGGAACCAGTTGTAGGATGATTTCTGAATCTCGATGAGGTTGGGAATATCCATCACCTCATTGATTTTGCCGAAGCTCATGCGTGTACAGCTTCCTCTTGTGACAGGCTTCACATTGAGCATCTGATAAATCCTCCGTTCTTTGTTTTCGGATTACTCCGCCCTATATAAAAAAGATAACAGAGCAAAAATAAATCCGCCGTAATAGGTCAAAATTATAATTGCTCTGCTTTTAAAAGTCAACGATAAATTTTACAGTAAAAGTTAAATTTTTAAATTTTGTATATATACACAAAAACCGGTGCTGCGTTCCGGCAAAGTTTGTGAAAAATTCCGTCAGATTTTTATGAGTTTTCTGTCTTTTTCAAGCCCCGGCAGCAGCGGCCGGGCAAGGCAGGCGGTGTATAAATCGGTTGACCGGCACTCCAGATCAAACATTCTCTGCGCCTGAGGCGGCAGCTCGGCAATATCCGAAGTCCTCGAAATAACGGGAAGAAGTGCCTGCCATTTCATAAGCGAAAGAAGCTCCGCTCCCCTGTCATTTATTCCGAGAGGGCGGATATAACAGGCATCCGCGGCGGCATCCGCAGCGGTTATTCCGGTAAAAGCGCACATGACAATGCGCCTGATTCTCGCGTGAGAGTATCTCTTGGTTTTGGCTGCGCTGTAAAGCCCGTCAAGCGATGAGGAATTGCGTGAGGCGGAATAAATCCTGTTTTCAATACCCTCCGAAATATCGGGAAGACTGCCGATTTCTGCGGCGCTCATTTTTCGCATATTGCACAAAACAGCGGCTTCAAATCTGTTTGAATCAACTATATTGAAATCATCATATTTTCCGTAAACATCAGGTACATATTCCGATATATTTTCGCCTTTTTTTATCATCTCTCTTATTGACGATGCGCTCCGGAAACCGCCGAGGCATATTTCCGAATCATGTGGTACATTCCTTTTGAATGTCACTGCGGTCAGGGAGCTTCCGGACCGGTTGAGCGCTTTTATGTATTCAACCGCAAGAATGTTATTTGGCTCGCGGATAATCTCCGGAAGTTGCGGCGAAACACTTCCGAGAGCTCTCTCTCTTGCCGAGGCGTAAGAGATTCCCGTCTCAAGCTCTTTGGCTATGAGTCTGCCGGTCTCCGTGCTGCTGAGAATACGGGCGCACTCCGAGAGCATCTCAATATCGCCGCACTCGCTGCCGAAAACGAGGGAGTCAATAACTCCGGCTGAGGTCAGTATCTCTGCCGCTCC
>CADBOL010000129.1 GCA_902796295.1 Oscillospiraceae bacterium | reverse complement strand
CCGTCAAGGTCAAAAATATCCATATCAAACAAATCTCCGAAAAGTCCCATAAAGATACCCCTTTCTCTTTCGGTGGCTTAATAATACACCGGATGAGAAGAAAGATAAATGATAATTCCGGTGAAATAGACGGGGCTATTTCTCATTTACCGAAAGATATTTGCGCTTACGCATTTGCCGCCCCCTGCGGTTTTCTATCATCAGCAAACATATAATCCGGAGCGCAGCGACCCTCAATTCCGAATTCATAATTCCTGATTCCGAATTAAAAAGACTCGCCCGAAAGCGAGTCTTTCTCTGTCTGTTTGTTTTTCGCTTAACTGACCAGCCCATCATTCAGCATCGTCGGTGTTTTCCCAGTTATGCCATACACCCTGGATGTCGTCATTGTCATCAAACATATCGAGCATCTTATTCATATTGATCATATCTTCCTGCTCGGTGAGCGTGACATAGGTTGAAGGAATATAAGCCGCCTCTGCCGATACAAAGGTGTAGCCCTTTGCCGCGAGAGCCTCGCTGACCGCGCCGCAGTCATAGGGATCGGTGCGGATTTCGTAAATTCCTTCATCTGTGAGGAAGTCAGTGGCGCCCGCTTCAAGAGCGTCTTCCATAAGCTTTTCCTCATCAACGTCTTCGGACTCAATCAGGATAACGCCCTGCTTGCTGAAAAGGAATGAAACGCTGCCGTTCTGGCCCATATTGCCGCCGAATTTATCGAAGTAGTGGCGGACATCGCCGGCAGTTCTGTTGCGGTTGTCTGTGAGCGCCTCAACTATAACGGCGACTCCCTTGGGGCCGTAGCCTTCATAGATGATATTCTCAAAGTTTGCGCCGCCCTGCTCGCCGGCCGCCTTTTTGATGATTCTTTCAATATTATCGTTGGGAACATTGTTTGCCTTTGCCTTGGCAATAACATCCTTAAGCTTTGAGTTTGACGCCGGGTCGGGACCGCCTTCGCGCACTACGACGGCAATCTCTCTGCCTATTTTGGTGAAGACCTTTGCTCTCGCGTTATCGGTCTTTTCCTTTTTGCGTTTGATGGTGCTCCATTTTGAATGGCCTGACATCTTTATGACCTCTTTTCCTGTGATTTTATATTGGATTGCTGATTGTGTTCAATCAGGCTTCTTTCTTTTTCTTATGAATTATGATGGGCTCTTCGCCGCCTGTCACGCAGTCTTTGGTTATGATGATTCTCTCGACTGTTTCATCTGAGGGAATATCATACATCAGATCCATGAGCACGTTTTCGACTATGGAGCGAAGACCTCTCGCTCCTGTTTCTTTTTCGATGGTCTTGTCTGCCATCGCTTCGAGCGAGTCCGCCTCAAAAGTCAGCTCAACGCCGTCAAGCGCGAATAGCTCCGAATACTGCTTGATTATGGAGTTTTTGGGCTCGGTCAGGATTTTGATAAGAGCCTCCTTATCAAGCGGGTTGAGCGTGGTGATTACGGGAAGTCTTCCGACAAGTTCGGGGATGAGACCGTATTTCACGAGATCCTGCTGAACCGCTTTTGCAATAAGGTTTTCTTTATCAAATTCCGCTCTGCTCTTTACATCGGCTCCGAAGCCGAGCGCCGAGCCGGCGACTCTTTTTTCTATTATTTTTTCAATACCGTCAAACGCGCCGCCGCAGATGAAAAGAATGTTTGACGTATCAAGCTGGATGAATTCCTGCTGAGGATGTTTTCTGCCGCCCTGAGGGGGAACATTTGCGACAGTGCCCTCAACTATCTTGAGCAGCGCCTGCTGCACACCTTCGCCGCTGACATCCCTTGTGATTGACGGGTTTTCGCTCTTGCGCGCGATTTTGTCAATCTCGTCAACATATATGATGCCTCTCTCGGCCTTCTCAATGTCGTAATCTGCCGCCTGAATGAGGCGAAGCAGGATATTCTCGACATCCTCGCCGACATATCCGGCCTCGGTGAGAGTGGTGGCATCCGCTATTGCGAAAGGAACCTCGAGTATCCGTGCGAGAGTCTGGCAGAGCATAGTCTTGCCGACGCCCGTGGGGCCGAGCATGAGAATATTTGACTTCTGTATTTCGATATCATTATCCCTGACAGCGGAAATACGCTTGTAATGATTGTAGACGGCAACGCTCAGGGCAACCTTCGCCTTATCCTGCCCGATGACATATTCATCAAGCTGAGCCTTGATATCATGGGGCTTCGGAAGGTCGTCAAAATCTTTCCTTGAATGCTTTTCGGGCTTTTTGCTCTCAAGCACCTGATTGCAGAGCTCGACACATTCATCGCAGATATAGATACCGTTTCCGCCGTTTATTAAGGTGTTGACCTGATTCTGTGTTTTATGACAGAATGAGCAGGTCGGCTGATTGATGCGTTTTTCGTCATCTCTTGCCATATTCTGTCTCCGATTTATCTGTGAGTAATTACTTTATCGACTATGCCGTATAATTGCGCCTCGTCGGCGGTGAGCCAATTGTCTCTGTCGGTGTCAACGGCAATCTCATCAATGGATTTGCCGGTATTTTCCGCCAGGATTCTGTTTAATTTGTCTTTGATTCTCAGTATGTGGTCTGTGGCGATTTTCATATCGGAGGCCTGAGTGCCGCCCTGAACGCCGCCCATGGGCTGATGAATCATAATCTCGCTGTTGGGCAGGGCAAGTCTCTTGCCTTTGGCGCCGGATGAGAGAAGGAAAGCTCCCATGGAAGCCGCCATACCCATGCAGATT
>CADBOL010000128.1 GCA_902796295.1 Oscillospiraceae bacterium | reverse complement strand
GCACCTCGGAGGAGCTGACGGCTCTGCGTGAACAGCAGGAGGCGGACGGAGCGGCAATAACCGGTTATTTCGGCAGATACGCGAAATGCCGGGATCTTTCTCTCGATGAAATAAAGGCGAATATCAGCGCGGGTAAGCCGTGGGTGCTGCGCTTCCGCTCAGACGGCAGCGAAGACAGAAGAATCACCTTTGAGGATATGATAAGGGGCAAAATCGAAATGCCCGAGAATATCATAGACGAGGTGCTTCTCAAATCCGACGGAATCCCGACCTATCATTTTGCACACTGCTGCGACGATCATTTCATGCGCACCACTCACGCCATAAGAGGCGAGGAATGGATTTCATCCGTACCCAAGCACATCGCTCTCTTCAAGGCGTGCGGATTTAAAGTGCCGAAATACGCCCACACTCCGCAGGTTATGAAATTTGACGATGAGACCGGCGACAAGCGCAAGCTCTCAAAGAGAAAAGACCCCGAGGCGGCTGTCAGTTATTTTGTTGACGAGGGATTCCCGAAGGAGAGTCTTATAGAATATCTGCTCACACTGATAAGTTCCGGCTTTGAAGACTGGCGCAGGGCGAATCCCGGAATACCGGCGATGGATTATCCCTTCAATCTCAAAAAAATGAGCTCGAGCGGATGTCTGTTTGACCTTGTAAAGCTCAACGATGTGAGCAAAAACGTGATTTCGGTCATGAACGCGGATACCGTATATGAGAGAGTCAGCGAATGGGCAAAGGTTTATGATAAGGAGTTTTACGGCGCCCTCACGGCTGACCCCGGCCGCTCAAAGGCAATCCTCAATATAGACAGGGAAAACCCGAAACCGCGCAAGGATATAGCGAAGTGGAGCGAGGTTAAGGATTATATCTCCTACTTCTTCAATGAATATTATGAGAGAGATTACACCCTGCCCGATAATACAGCGGAGGAGGATGCGAAGGCGATTATCGCGAAGTATGCGGAAACCTTCTCGCTTGCCGATGACAAGGATACATGGTTTGCAAAAATCAAAGATATGTGCGAGCCGCTCGGATTCACTCCGAATGTGAAGGAATACAAGAACAATCCGGATTTATATAAGGGCCATGTCGGCGATGTTTCCACCGTGATAAGAATTGCACTGACATCCCGCAGGAACACTCCGGACCTTTACTCGATAATGAATCTTCTCGGCGAAGAAGAGATAAAAGCACGCCTCGCCGATGCGCTTGAAAGGATTTAATACTATGGAAGAATTAAACACGAGCTCAAATTTCATACATGATTTTATAGATGAGGACCTTGCCGCGGGCAGAAATACAAGAGTGCAGACAAGATTTCCGCCCGAGCCGAACGGCTATCTGCATATCGGCCACGCGAAGGCAATATGCATTGATTTCAGCACAGCCGAAAAATACGGCGGCGAGTGCAATCTGCGCCTTGACGATACGAATCCCTCAAAAGAGGATGTCGAATATGTCGATGCCATAAAAGAGGATATCGAGTGGCTCGGATATAAATGGAAGAACTGCCTTTACGCCTCAAGCTATTTTGATTTCATCTATGACTGCGCGATAAAGCTCATCAAAAACGGCAAGGCGTATGTCTGCGACCTCACGGCGGATGAGATAAGAGAATACAGAGGCACTCTGACCGAGCCCGGCAGGAACAGCCCTTACAGAGAGCGTTCGGTTGAGGAGAATCTCGACCTTTTTGAGAGAATGACAAAGGGAGAATTCAAAGACGGCGAAAAGACGCTCAGGGCAAAGATAGATATGTCATCGCCCAATATCAATATGCGCGACCCCGTCATTTACAGAATCGCTCATGTCAGTCATCACCAGACGGGCGACAAATGGTGCGTTTATCCGATGTATGATTTTGCGCATCCCCTGTCTGACGCGAGAGAGGGAGTCACTTATTCGCTTTGCTCGCTTGAATTTGAAAACCACAGGCCGCTCTATGACTGGTTCATAAACGAGATAGGATTTGAGGAGCCGCCCAGACAGATAGAGTTTGCCCGCCTCAATATAAATTACTGCGTTACAAGCAAAAGAAAATGTCTCGAAATGGTGCAGAGCGGAGTAGTCGACGGCTGGGATGACCCCAGGATGGTCACTCTCTGCGGAATGAGGAGAAGAGGATATCCCGCGGCGGCTGTCAGGGATTTCATAAACAGGGTAGGAGTATCAAAGGCATACAGCGTGGTCGATTACGGCCTGCTTGAGGCGTGTGTCAGAGATAATCTCAACGCAAATGCCCCGAGAGCCATGGCGGTTCTCAGCCCCCTGAAAGTTATAATTGACAATTATCCCGAAGGCGTCACGGAAGATATCGAGGTTGAGAATAACCCCGATAAACCCGAGCTCGGCACAAGGACAGTGAAATTCTCAAAAGAGATTTATGTTGAAAAAGAGGATTTCATGGCGGAGCCGGTCAGGAAATATTTCCGCCTTTATCCCGGCAACGAGGTGCGTCTCAAGAGTGCTTACTATATCACCTGCAATTCCTATGAAACAGATGAAAACGGAGAGGTCACCTGCCTTCACTGCACATATGATCCCGCCACAAAGGGCGGCGATTCACCGGACGGCAGGAAGGTGAAGGGCACACTTCACTGGGTGAGCGCGGCGGATTGCGTACCCTGCGAGGTTAGACTCTATGACAGGTTGTTCAAGGTTGAGAATCCCGACGGGGAAGAAGATCTCAATCCCGATTCTCTCAGAATTCTCAAAGACTGTCTCGCGGAGGGAAGCCTCGCTTCGGCAAAACCCGGAGACACATTCCAGTTTATGAGACAGGGATACTTCTGCGCGGATAAGACATCCGCTCCCGGAAGCCTTGTATTCAACAGAACCGTTGACCTCAAGTCATCGTGGAAATAATTCAGATCGAGGTAAGTGAAATGAAAATTGTATACCGTGCAGTCAATATTCTTCTGGCGGTTCTTATCCTCCTCTCGGCGTTCTTCGTGAATTTTGTCGAGGTCAGGATTGAGACTTCGGATTCGCTGGCCGAGTTTTTCAAAACTCTTTCAAAAGATGCCTCCGAGGGAGCGGCGCTGTATGAAGATTTTTCAATCAAGAGAGTTGTGGATATAGCAAACGGCAAGGATGATCTTTCTCAGATGTTTGACGGATCATCAGGTCCCATTCTCTGGCCCGAGGATTTCAATCAGCTCAACACGAGACTTATTGTATTTGCCTCATGTTTCGGGCTTATTCTGCTGATTGCCCTGTTTATCCTGATATTCTCGATTGTTTCAAAAAGGAGCCTTCCTGTATTCATTGCGGGGCTTGCCGGTATCGCCGCGGATATAGTGATGATTCTTGTTTTCCGCTCGATGGCGGATGACATCTTTACCGGCAAGGTCAATATGGTTGATTTCATAGTTGACAGGATTTTCGGCACCGGCACTCTCGTAAACCTTATCGGTTCGCTTGCGGGCGGCGCATTCAAGGTCATTCTTGCCCTTAACGGAGTACAGAATGCTTTCCTCTTCATTTTTATTGCCGTGGTGCTCTGGACCGCAATATTCTTCCTTGTTGATCTGGGAGACCCCAAAGCCAAGGAATTAAAAGAGGTCGAAAAAGAGCAGAAGGCAAAAAAGAAAGCCGAAAAGGCGGCCGAAAAAGAGAAAAAGAAGGCCCTGAAAGAAGCTCAGAACAATGGCTCGCAAGAGCAGGGAGCATAATATGAAAAGCATTCCTTTCGGAAACATCAGGCCCGGCGGATTCTGGGGTGACCGTCTTGAGATAAACCGCAGATCAACCATACCCTCGGTTTATGACAGGTTTACGGATACGGGCAGATTTGAAGCTTTCAGATGCAACTGGAAAGAAGGAAGCGAGCTTCCCAAACCCCATTTTTTCTGGGACAGCGACATTGCCAAATGGATTGAGGCGGCCGCTTATTCCATAGAGCTTCACCCCGACCCTGAGCTTGAAAAAATCATTGACGGCGTTGTTGACCTTATAGAAAAGAATCAGCAGGAAGACGGGTATTTCAACGTCTATTTTACGGTCGTTGACCCGGAGCACAGCAGATTCAAGGTCAGGGACTGGCACGAGCTTTACTGCGCCGGGCATCTGCTTGAAGCGGCAATCGCCTATTATAACGCGACAGGCAAGGATAAATTCCTGACGCTGATGCGCAGATATGTGGACCTTATTGAAAAGATATTCGTGAAAGAGCACAGCGCCTCATTTGACACTCCCGGTCACGAGGAGATTGAGCTTGCGCTCATAAAGCTTTATGATCTGACGGGTGAGAAAAAATATCTCGATATGTGCTCATATTTTATCGAGACGAGGGGCACAAGCGAAAAAGACAAGAATATACCGAGCTGGGCAAAGCCGGAGTATTATCAGTCGGATGTACCGGTGAGAGAATTCACTGCCGCCGAGGGCCACGCGGTCAGGGCGCTGTATCTTTACAGCGGCATGGCCGATCTTGCAGACAGGACGGGTGATAAATCTCTGCTTGATGCATGCGAGCGGATGTTTGATGACATTGTCAAAAAACAGATGTATATAACCGGCGGTGTCGGCGCCGCTTCATCCGGCGAGAGATTTACCGAAAGCTATGTCTTGCCTAATGATCTTGCCTATGCCGAAACCTGCGCATCAATTGCCCTTGCCCTTTTTGCAAGGCGTATGAGCAGCATCAATCCCGATTCGAAATATGCCGACGCGGCGGAGACCGCAATGTATAACGGCGCGCTCGCAGGTGTTTCGCTTGACGGCAGCTCATTTTTCTATATCAATCCCCTTGAAATAAATCTCAGAAAACGCGAGATTTTTGAGAAATATTATACATTTGACAAAACATATAAGCCGATAACTCAGAGGGTTGCGGTTTTTGACTGCTCCTGCTGCCCGCCGAATGTCGCGAGATTTGTCGCCTCAATCGGAGAATTCCTCTATTCATATGATGATGAAACGCTTTATATTCATCATTATATGCAGAGCGATACGGAGTTTGAAGGCATTAAAATTACACAGCAGACCGAATATCCCAATGAGGGTGAGGTAAGGATCACCGTAAGCGGTCTCAAGGGCAAAAAGCTTGCGGTGAGAATCCCGGGCTGGTGCGGCTATGTTTCGCTCGCAGGAGAAAAACTTTCCGCTCCTGTTAAGAAGGGCTACGCCTTTGTTGATGTTACGGAAGATGAAGGAACCTTTGACTTCTGGTTTGAGATGAAGCCGAGGTTCGTTTCCTGCAACCCCGCGGTTTCTTTTAATCATGATAAAGTCTGTCTGTGCAGAGGGCCGCTCGTTTACTGTGCCGAGTCCGTGCTCAATGACGGCAGACAGCCGGATAATATCCTGCTTGATGTTTCGGGCAGAGTCGGGCTTGAATTCAGCGAAGAGACAGGCGCTTACACAGCGCTTGCCGATGCGTTTGAGGAGCTGCCCCGTGAAGAGCTCTATTTTGATGTTAAAGATATAAAGAGAGAAAAAATCAGACTCAGGATGCTTCCGTATTTTGCTTATGCCAATCACGGCGAGAGCGATATGGCGGTATGGATGAGAAAAGGAGAGGGAAATGCTTAAAATCTCAACTTCGGGTAAAAAGTTTATTGACTCCGCAGGCAGGCAGAGGATTTTCAACGGAATCAATCTCTGCGACAAAGGCTATCATGACAATGAGCTTAATAAAAGAATCTACAAGCCCGATGAGTATTTCAACGAGGAGCTCATTAAAACACTGGCTGATGACGGCTTCAATCTTGTCCGCCTCGGACTTACCTGGGATGCTGTTGAGCCGCAGCCGGAAAAATATGATGAAGAATATCTCGCAAAGATACGCAGGGTAGCGGACCTCTGCGCTAAATACGGCATTTATTTTTATCTTGATATGCATCAGGATTTATATACCGGCGGCAACGGTCTTGCCGCTGACGGCGCACCCGAATGGGCGTGCATAGTCGGCAACGCGAAATTCAAACCCGCTAAATTCGTCTGGGCAGAGGGATACTTCTGGGGCAAGGCAGTCCACAGGGCGTTTGACTCCTTCTGGGAAAACAAGACTTATAAAGGGATTCCTCTGCAGACCTATTACTGCAATATGTGGAAGCACGTTGCGGAGGAATTCAAAGATCACCCCGCGCTTTTCGGCTTTGACCTGCTTAATGAGCCCTTCCCGGGTACAGACGGAGGCAGGGTATTCCGCAAGCTTATAGCCGGAGTTGCCAAAACGGTAATCACCGACAAAAGATGCAAAATCTCATTCCTCGCAAAGCAGCTTTTCTCGGGCAATGTGATAAGATGCCTTGAGCCGTTTGCCGACTATTCTCTTTTCAGAAAGGTTACGGCAAATGCCGACAAACTGATTTAT
>CADBOL010000127.1 GCA_902796295.1 Oscillospiraceae bacterium | reverse complement strand
TGCCGGCGACTCGCTGAGAAAAGCCTGCGAATACGCACACGCACACGGGGTGAAGGTTCACCTCACCTGCAACATACTGCCGAGAAATCACGAGGTGGAGGAGCTGCCCGGATTTCTTGAGTTTGCGAAAGACTGCGGAGTTGACGCTTTTATAATCACCGACCTGGGGGTTATGAAGGCGGCTCAGAAATACGCCCCGGGTGTCGATATCCACATCTCCACTCAGGAGGGTATCACGAATTACGCAGCCGCAAGGTATTTTTATGACTGCGGCGCAAAGAGGGTTGTCACCGCCCGTGAGCTCTCACTCGAAGAGATTGCTCAGATAAGAGCAAAAACTCCGGCGGAGCTTGAGATTGAGTGTTTTGTTCACGGAGCAATCTGTGTTTCATTCAGCGGCAGATGCCTGCTCTCAAATTATCTCACCGGCAGAGACTCAAATGCCGGAGACTGCGCTCAGCCCTGCAGATGGAAATATGCTCTGACCGAAGAAAAACGCGAGGGCGAGTATTTCCCGGTTGAGCAGGATAACAGAGGCACCTATATTATGAATTCCCGCGATATGTGCATGATTGAGCATATCCCCGAGCTGTATGAGGCGGGTGTCGGGAGCTTCAAGATTGAGGGCAGGGCAAAGTCGGCCTATTACACGGCAGTTACAGTCAACGCCTACAGATGCGCTCTTGATGCTTTCGAAAAGAGCGGGTTTGCCGGGGATTTCAGACCCGAAAAATGGATGGTTGACGAGCTTTATAAAATCAGCCACAGAGAATACTGCACCGGATTTTACTTTTCATCGCCGCTCGATGATGCCCAGATTTACTATGAGGGCGGCTATGTGCGCAGATGGGATGTGGCGGCGGTTGCCGGAAAATGCGAAAACGGCATTCTTTACGGCGAGCAGAGAAACCGATTTTTCGAGGGCGATGAGCTTGAGGTCATGCCGAAGGGAGCTCAGCCCTATATGATAACTGTAAGAAATCTGCGAAACGGAGAAGGGGAGCCGGTAGACAGCGCTCCTCACCCCGTGATGAAGTTTTCATTCAGCTGTGACAGGGATGTTCCTGCGGGAGCTTACCTGCGAAAGCTGAGGACAGATGAAGACCCGAAAGGATAAACCTTAACCATGAAAAGAGAAAATGCATACATAACAATGCCTGCGGTAACGCTCAGAGGTCTGGTCATTTTTCCCGATCAGTATCTTCATTTTGACGTTGCCAGAGATATGACGAGAGCGTCTGTAAATCAGGCGGTAAAAGAAAAGAGCCGTGTGTTTTTTGTGGCTCAGAAGACGCTCGATGATGATATACCCGGTTTTGACGGAGTTTACAAGACCGGAGTCATAGCCGAGATTGACCAGGTGCTGCGCGTGCCGATGAGACCGAATATGCTTCACATTTCGGTTCACGGTATCCAGCGCGCCAGGCTGATTTCGCTTGACATCTCCGGCAAATATGTCAGCTCGGTTGTTATGCCGGTAGAAGACAGAAAAATTAAAAAGAGCGAGAGAGCCTATGCGGATGCGCTTGTCAGGGAGACCAAAGAGGAGCTGATTGCCTATACGGAATCCGACCCGCGCATCTCCGATGACCTTATGTCATTTCTGCTCGATAACAAGGATCCTTCCGAGATTACCGATATGCTCGCTTCCGTAATCGGAATGGAGCTTGAAGACAGACAGCGTCTGCTCGACAATCTCGATCCTCTCGACAGGCTTCTCGAGCTCAATGTCATAATAGCTCATGAATCGTATATGCTCACTCTTGAATCCGAAATCTCCGAAAAGGTTCACGAGAAGATGGATAAAAACCAGAGAGAGTATTATCTTCAGGAGCAGATCAGAGCCCTGAGTGAAGAGCTCAACGGAACGGACGAAGAGAGCGACATTGAGCAGTACCGCAAAAAAATAAAGGCGCTCAAAGCGAATGACGATATAAAAGAGAAACTTCTCAAAGAGTGCAGCCGGCTCGAAAAAATGTCATCCTCCAACGCCGATGCAATGGTGGCAAGGACATATATCGAAACCTGCCTTGAGCTTCCCTGGGGAGTTTACTCAAAAGAAAACCGCGACACGGAAAAATCAAAGAGAATCCTTGAAAGAGATCACTACGGGCTTGAAAAGGTCAAACGCAGGATTATCGAGTATCTTGCCGTTTCCACTGTCGCTCCCGATATCAAGGGTCAGATTATATGTCTCGCGGGGCCTCCGGGTGTCGGCAAAACCTCGATTGCAAAATCAATAGCGAAAGCCACCGGAAGGGAATATGTGAGAGTAGCTCTCGGCGGAGTCAAAGACGAGGCGGAGATAAGAGGCCACAGAAGGACCTATATCGGCTCCATGCCCGGCAGGATTATAGATGCCCTGCGCAAGGCAAAGACGAGCAATCCGGTTATTCTGCTTGACGAGGTTGACAAACTCTCGGCGGATTACAAGGGAGATCCGACCTCGGCTCTTCTCGAGGTGCTCGATCCCGAGCAGAATTTTGAATTCACCGACCACTACATAGATCTTCCGTTTGATCTGAGCAGAGTGCTTTTTATCACAACGGCCAATGTCCGCTCCGATATACCGGAGCCCCTGCTCGACAGGATGGAAATCATTGAGCTCGACAGCTACACTTTCGAAGAGAAATTCAACATAGCCAAAAAACATCTTCTTCCCAAACAGCTCAAGCGCCACGGTATGACGGCGTCAAAGCTTAAAATCACCGATAAGGCCTTAAAGCTGATTATCGAAGGATATACCAGAGAGGCGGGCGTCAGGGCACTCGAGCAGAAGATTGCCTCGGTGATACGCAAGGCGGCGGCTTCCATAGTGGAGGGCAAAGCCGAAAAAATCACGGTTAAGCCTGAAGACATTGAGACTTATCTCGGCTCGCGCAAATATAAAGACGGCGAGTATAAACACGGCGACGAGATAGGAATCGTAAACGGCCTCGCCTGGACAAGCGTGGGCGGAGAGATGCTTGAGATTGAATCCGCCGTGCTCGACGGAAGCGGCAAGCTTGAGCTTACGGGCTCTCTCGGCGACGTGATGGTAGAGAGCGCGAAGACGGCGGTCAGCTTCATCCGCTCAAGGGCGGACGAGCTTGAGATAAACAAGGATTTCTACAAAAACCGCGATATTCATATTCATGTGCCCGACGGCGCCACTCCCAAAGACGGCCCCTCAGCCGGCGTTACGATTGCCACCTCGCTTGTATCCGCTCTTACGGGCAAAAAGGTGCGCAGCGATGTTGCTATGACCGGCGAAATAACCCTCAGGGGCAGGGTGCTTCCGATAGGCGGGCTCAAAGAAAAATCAATGGCGGCTTACAGAGCCGGAATCAAGACGGTCATTATTCCTTACGAAAATGTTTCCGATCTTGACGATGTCGACAGCAAGGTCAAAGAGAAGATAACCTTCAAACCCGTCAAGACCGTTGATCAGGTCTGGAATGAAGCCGTTATCGGTTTTTGCAAAAGCTGACAGGTAACCGCCATGAGATTTGACAGTATTGAATTCAGCGCCGCCTACGGTACTTCGGCGCAGCTTCCTCCCTCATCAATCCCCGAAATAGTATTTTCCGGCAGATCAAATGTCGGCAAATCATCGCTTATCAATAAGCTTTTCGGCAGAAAAAATCTCGCGAGAGTAAGCTCAACTCCCGGGAAGACCGTCACCGTAAACTTCTTTAAAGGCGACGGGGTGTATTTCGCGGATCTCCCAGGTTACGGCTATGCCAAAAGAAACAGAGCCGAAAAAGAGAGATGGGCGGAGCTTATGGAGGGCTATTTCGGCTCAGGCAGGAATATAAAGCTTGTAATACAGCTTCTTGATATG
>CADBOL010000126.1 GCA_902796295.1 Oscillospiraceae bacterium | reverse complement strand
GAAGCTGGCTCGGCAGAATGATGTTTTCGGGAGATGACGCTCTTAAAAAGGCAAAGGTTCTCTCGGGCGGAGAGAGGGTGCGCTGTATGCTGTGCAAAATGATGCTTTCGGGCGCAAATGTGCTTATCTTTGACGAGCCTACCAACCACCTTGATCTTGAATCGATAGCATCTCTGAATGACGGCCTTATCAAATTCCCGCAGACCATTCTTTTCACATCTCATGACCATCAGTTTGTGCAGACGGTAGCCGACAGGATAATTGATATTACGACCGGCTCTCATTATGATAAGAAACTGACATATGATGAGTATCTTGAAGAAATGAAGAAATAGAATATTTTATAAAGTATCAGCCGTACAGTTCAAAAGAACTGTACGGCTGAAGTTTAATATGTTATTTTGAAAGGAAGATAATTATTTAGCCGAGCCGAAAAGAAACTGAGCGGCTTCGCTGTTTCTTTTGAGCGCGCTGAGCGGCTGGACCTTAACGGCAATGCTTCCCGCGCGGTTTGCGGCGAGAATATCACTCGAAAGCTTATCGCCTATCATAGCCATTTCGCTTAATTCAACATCAAGGTATCTGGCAGCCGTTCTCAGACTTATTGTAAGGGGTTTGAGAGACCACGGAATAAAAGCAATGCCGCCCATCTGTCTTGAGAGAATAAATGCTCTGCTGATCCAGGTGTTTGAAATAATCATTACTTTGATTCCGGATGCGATCATATTTTCAGTCCACTCTTTTACGCCGTCAATAAGGTGAAAAGAGCCGAATTCAGCCGCTGTGTTGTCAAGATCGAGAGCAACAGCTTTGGCTCCCATCTCTTTAATGTCTTCGGGCGTTATATCAAGAATGTGATTGTAATTGTAATTGGGTAACGCCTCTTCTTTTCTCATAAGGAACATAGTGTTTTTTTACCTTTCCGAATTTGTGATAAAGCCATCCAAGCTCTTCGTTCATATATCAGTGTAATTTAAACATGATTTTGTTGCATGAAAAATATATTTTTTTATCTTTTTAATTTTAATTGTTAAAATATATAAAAAATAATTCTATTATTGTACATATTTATGCCTTATATTTAATGTGACCAAGTGGTATAATTACAAGCTGAAGGGATGTGTTCATTTTGAAAAGAAAAATGTCTGTAATTATTTCACTGCTTTTATGGCTGACTCTTGTTTTTTCTTCTTTTGCTTTTAATGTATCCGCTAAAGAAAAGAATCAGCTTCAGTTCAATAAGGACGGAAAGTTTACAATACTTAATTTCAGCGATATTCAGGATAAAATCCCGACAAAACAGATAACGCTTGATCTTATTAAAGATACTCTTGACAGGGTTAACCCCGACCTCGTTGTGCTTACCGGCGATAATATTGCCGGACACAGGACCAAAACCAAGCTTATGAGCGAGCTCGCCATCAGAAAATATATGGATATATTTGAAGATTACGGCGTAAATGTCGCTATGGTTTTCGGAAATCACGATGATGATGGCAATAATGAGGCCACAAAAGAATATCAGATGGAGATTTACGAATCCTATGATAATTTTGTGGGATATGATGAGGGAGACGCTCTCAGTTACTGCGGCACATATAACCTTCCGATTATATCTTCAGACGGTAAAAAAGTCGCGTTTAATATCTGGATGACCGACAGCGGAACATATAATGATGAAAACGATCTCGGCGGCTACGGATGCGTGCATAAAGACCAGATTGAGTGGTATAAAAAGACATCGGACGAGCTGAAGAAAGAAAACGGCGGAAATCCTGTTTATTCAATAAATTTCCAGCATATAGTCGTTCCCGAAATCTGGGACGCTCTTGTTAAAAATGAAGACGGCACATATTCGCTTCCCGAAGGAGCAGCGGGTGAACTCAATGAAGATCCCTGCCCGCCGAAATACACAAACGGTCAGTTTGATGCATTTATTGAACAGGGTGATGTGCTTGCCACAGTTTCGGGTCACGATCATGTCAATAATTATGTTGTTAATTATAAAGGGATTCAGATAATCAATACTCCGGGTGTTGGATTCAGGTCATATCACAACCATTGCGTCGGTTCACGAGTGTTTGTGATTGATGAAAACGACCCCATAGCGTTTGAAACATATTGCCTCTCTTACAGTGATATTTATCCCGAGACCGACAAAGCCGCTCAGTACAGATATGAAATCCATAACGAAGATAATGACACTCTTGCGGTGATTACCGCTGTGTTTAATTATATTTTTGCTCTTATCGAAGGTATATTCGTAAAGTAAGGGGTGCAGTATGTTTTATAATGAACCTGTTTTCTTTGAAAAAAACCGTGTATACAGAGTTTATACCGGCGGTAAACTGTATTCCTCTTTTTTCGGAGATGATTCCGAAGACAGCAATTATCCCGAGGAATGGGTTGCTTCATCCGTAAAAGCTCTCAATTACGAAACTGATATCGAAAACGAGGGTGTTTCCG
>CADBOL010000125.1 GCA_902796295.1 Oscillospiraceae bacterium | reverse complement strand
GCAACCTGCATTGCGGTGTTTGTTATGCAGGCGTTTTTTCTTTCGCCGTCCTTTGCCGAGAGCAGAAATACTCCGTAGGTCAGGCTGAATAATGCGGTTCTGTCCATTTTCAATTCTCCTCTTCTTTTGCGACCTCCATCATTATCGCGCATTCCATACGCTTTTTGAAGAGCTCGCAGCCGTATTTGTAAACTCCGTTTATCGAGCCGGTCGCGTGATATGAATTCGCGGCGCATCCGCCTGAGCAGTAGAGACGCGCCCAGCAGTCCTTGCACTCCTCACGGGAGTAGACATTGCATTTTGAAAATTCATCCCGCAATGCCGTGTTTGTGACGCCGTCCCAAACATTACCCATAAGATATTTTTTATCGCCGACAAACTGGTGGCAGGGATAGAGCTCTCCGGCGGGAGTGACCGCCATATACTCAGTGCCCGAGCCGCAGCCGGAGATTCTCTTGTAGATACAGGGGCCGGCTTTGAGATCAATCATATAATGGTAAAAAGTGAAGCCGTTTCCCGCGCGGCGGCGCTTTATCATCTCTTTTGCGAGGATCTCATACTGTTCTTTGAGAACAGGCAGATCATCTTCCGTCAGCGCGTACGGCTCATCGGGCTTGCAGACAACGGGTTCCATCGAAAGCTCCGTGAAGCCCAGATCCGCCATATGAAAGATATCGTTTGTAAAATCTGTATTCTGATGTGTGAAGGTACCGCGCATATAATAGCCTTTGCCGCCGCGTGCCTCAACAAGCTTTTTGAATTTCGGCAGTATGATATCATATGATCCGCCTCCGCCGGGGGCGGGTCTTTTTGCGTCATGTATCTCTTTTCTGCCGTCGAGAGAGAGCACCACATTGTGGCATTCCCTGTTGCAGAAATCGATTACGTCATCGTCTATAAGTACGCCGTTTGTGGTGAGCGTGAATCTGAAATGCTTGCCTTTTTCCTCCTCGATTGAGCGGGCGTAGGCAACGAGCTGTTTCACAACCTCAAAATTGAGCAGCGGCTCTCCGCCGAAAAAGTCAACCTCGAGGTTTTTTCTCGAGCCCGAGTTTTCGATAAGAAAATCGAGAGCTCTTTTTCCGACCTCAAAGCTCATCAGCGCGCTCTGACCGTGATATTTACCCTGAGAGGCAAAGCAGTATTCACAGCAGAGATTGCAGGCGTGTGATACATGAAGGCAGAGCGCCTTCACGACATTGTTCCTGAGCTTCAGATTATAGGAATGCCCCTCATACATATCTTTTGTGAAAAGCTTCTTTTCGTCTTTAAGATATTGAATATCGTCGAGCAGGTCGGAGATTTCTTCCTTCGTGATATCGGGTTCGTCTGCGTATTTTTTCAGCAGGCAATCCGTTATTTCCTCACGGCTTTTGCTCTCAAACATTCCTATTGCGTCATAGGCGGCATCGTCAACCGAGTGCACAGCCCCCGAGGCGGTGTCAATGACTATGTTGTATCCGTTGAGCTTATATTGATGAATCATATTTTACCCTGTAATATTGAAAATCCCGCCCGCCGGTTTGCGACGGCAGACGGGTGTGATTTGCGGTTGAATTATTTGTTTTCGCACTTCTGATTGGCAACGCCGCAGGAAGTCTTGCAAGCTGACTGGCAGGAAGTCTGGCATTCGCCGCAGCCGCCGTTTTTGATGCTTTCGGTGAGATTGCGTGTCTCTATCGTCTTGATTCTTTTTGTTTTTTTCATAACGCTTCTCCTTGTTTCGCTTATTTTTAATAATTTTATCATAACAGACTGCCGTTGTCAATGATTTTTAGACACGGCAGCCGACAATTACCGTAAGAGTATTCTGATTGATTCCGGGGTGCTTTCGCCGGGAATATGAAGCTCAGTCCCCATTGTTTGCAGAGCTTCAATATACCGCAGGATTCCGGGTGTGATCATTTCTCCCGGCGTGAGCAGGGGAATTCCCGGAGGGTATGCCCAGAGATACTGCCCGGAGATTTTTCCTGCAGCTTCGGAAAGCTTCATGTAAACAGAGCGGGCAGCCGCAGCCTCCTGCAGACTGAGGACGGTTTCAGCTTCCGGAAAGGCGGGGAACGGCTCCGGCGCCTCCCTGTAACCGGCGGATCTGTCAATTGATTTAAGGGCTTCGGAAAGCCGCGCGAAATTCTCCGGGGTGTCGCAGACGCTTGTCATACAGACTATATGGTATGCTCCGGTCATTTCAGTTTCAATGCCGAAACCGGTTCTGAGAATATCCGGGATTTCCGGGGCGCTTTTATCGCACTGCAGAGCGGAAATGATTATTTTTCCTCTGTCATAATCATACACGCCGTCTCTTTCCCGGAAATCCGCAACCCTGAGCTTTTCAAGACACGCCGCCGACGAATAAAAATCATCGAGCATCCGGGAGTAACGGGTAAAAACTTCCCTGTCATCAATGTATTTAAGGCACCTGTCGATTGAGGCCGTCAGGATGTAAGACGGGGAGGAGGTTTCAAAGATATCCAGGGCACCCTCAAAAGGACGCGGATCAATCCCTTTTCCGAGATACAGCGCCGCTGTCTGCGTAAGAGCGGGGAGTGTTTTGTGAAGCGATTCGACCGAGACATCCGCTCCGAGAGACAGAGCGTCCTCCGGGAAACAATCCGAATAACCGAGATGCGCTCCGTGAGCCGCGTCAACGAGCAGTTTCGCTCCGTGAGCGTGCGAAACTTCGGAAAGAGTCTTTATATCGCTGATTATGCCTTCATATGTCGGGGATGTAATAACAACAAGTTTTGCGCCGGGATTTGCGGTAAGACATTTTTCAAGCTCCCCGGGTGTTACCGACAGGAAAAATCCCTCGGGTGCTGTTTCGGGGTAGAGATAAGAAATCCGCAGATTTCGTATTTCACACGCTCTGTAAACCGATTTATGGCATCCTCTTGAAATAATCACCCTGTCTCCGGGATCTGTCATCGCAAAGACCGAAGCGAGGATACCCGCCGTCGAGCCGCCGACGAGAGGAAAAGCATACGCCGCGCCCTTTGCCCGGGCAAGCTTATCCGCAAGTTCTCTGAGGATTCCGTGTCTTTCATGCAGATTGTCAAAGCCGCTGATTTCTGTAATATCAACGGCGTAGGGAAGAACAGAGTCTATACTCTGTCTCTTATGGCCCGGCATATGCATGGGCACGATATCCTTTTTTGAGTATGAAATCAGCTCGTCAAAAAGTGACATTTGTTTTCTCCGGGGATCAATATCCGTTCAGTTCTTTATTCTGCATCGCAAGCAGAATTTTTCCTCTTACATTGCCGTATTTATGTTCAAGAGAAGAGAGAAGTTTTTTCGCTTCTTCCCTCTCTGTGTTTCCGTCAGCGGGGCAGCTGCTCTTTTTTACCGGAAGCTCAAGGCGCCTCGCGACTCTCGCGCAGTCGCTTTCCCTTGCGAAAATCATCGGTCTTATGACCGTGATATCGCTCCTGTCAAGATATGTGACAGGCATGAAGCAGTCAAGGGAGGCATTCCCGAAAAGATTCATGATGAAAGTCTCCGCAACGTCATCGAGGTGATGCCCGAGCGCGAGCTTATTGCAGCCGAGCTCCTTCGCGGTTTTATTGAGCGCGCCTCTGCGCATTTTTGAGCAGAGCGAGCAAGGATTCGGCTCTTTGCGTACATCAAAAATCAGCTTTGCGAGATCGGTCGATTTTATGTGATATTCAACATTCAGTTTATCACAGAGTTTCCTGATTTCAGAGAAATCACCGTCTTTGTTTCCGAAGCGCATATCAACGGTCAGCGCGACAAGCTCAAAATGCTTCGGGTAAAAATCACGCATTCTCGCGAGCGCTGCAAGCAGGGCAAGAGAATCTTTGCCGGAGCTTACCCCGACGGCAATCCGGTCACCGTCTTCAATCATATTGTATTTTTGTACGGCGGAGCGCATGTATCCGAGTAATTTCTGCATATTATCACTCTATTGTCACGGGCTCGATTGCGGTGCAGAGCCCTGTTTTATTGTCGATGTCAAACAGGCAGCCGCTCATCCTGCAGGGGCCTTCAGCGGCGTCAAAGCGTGTGGGCATGCCGGTGCGAAGCCAGTTTACGGAAAGCTCAGGCTTTACTCCGAGAATGGAGTTGACAGGCCCGGTCATACCGATATCGGTGATGAATCCTGTGCCTCCCGGAAGAATGACGGCATCGTTTGTCTGAACATGGGTATGGGTGCCGAAAACGGCCGATACCCTGCCGTCAAGATAATGCGCAAGAGCGCCCTTCTCGGCAGTCGCCTCGGCGTGAAAATCCACTATTTTAACGGCGCAGTCCGTTTCGGCAAGTATTTTGTCCGCCGCGTCAAAGGGATTGTCGCAGCTGTCCATATACACTCTGCCGGAAAGGTTTATTACGGCGACACTCGCGAAGCCGAGGTCTGCCGTCTCAACTCCTCTGCCGGGGACGGCGGAGCTGAAATTTGCCGGTCTTATAACCTTTTGTTTCCCGTCAAAATAATCGTACATTTCTTTACGCCTGAAAGCGTGATTGCCGGTTGTAATAATATCCGCGCCGCTGTCAAACAGATAATCTGCCGAGAACGGGGTAATGCCGTTGCCGACGGCGGAGTTTTCACCGTTTACAATACAGAAATCAACGCCTTTGACCTTTTTGAATACGGGCAGATTCGCCCTTAAAAACTCACAGCCGATGCCTGATACGACATCGCCGACAGCAAAAATACGCATAATACGCTCTTTTCTATCTGTAAATCGATACGGGCTTGCTGAGCAAGCCCGTAATATCTGTTATTATTTTGCCACGCCGAAAGCACGGGTCTCCCTTATGAGATTGACCTTTATTTCACCCGGATATTCCATGGTGGTTTCGATCTTTTCGGCGATTTCTCTTGCGAGAATAACCATTCTGTCATCATTGACGACTTCGGGTTTAACGATTATCCTGACCTCACGGCCCGCCTGAATGGCGAATGAGCGGTCAACTCCGTCAAACGCGGCGGCAATATTTTCAAGAGCTTCGAGACGCTTGATATAATTCTGAAGATCCTCTCTTCTTGCTCCCGGTCTTGCGGCCGAGATAGCGTCTGCAGCCTGAACGAGAACGGCAACGGTGCTCTTGGGTTCAACTGTGCCGTGATGAGCCTCAATGGCGTTGACGATAAGGTCGTTTTCTCTGTATTTTTTGGCGAATTCGGCGCCGAGCTGAACGTGTGTGCCCTCCATCTCATGGTCGAGAGCCTTGCCTATATCGTGGAGCAGGCCGGCGCGCCTTGCAAGCTTGACATCTATGCCGAGCTCGGAAGCCATAAGACCGCAGAGGTAAGAAACCTCAAGTGAGTGATTGAGCACGTTCTGGCCGTAGCTTGTGCGGTATCTCAGTTTACCGAGAAGCTTGACAATCTCAGAATTTACATTGCCGACATTTGCGTCGATAACGGCTTTTTCACCGGTTTGTTTAATGGTCTGTTCAACCTCGCGTTTTGCTTTTTCGTAGAGTTCTTCGATTCTCGCGGGATGGATTCTGCCGTCCTGAATAAGCTTTTCGAGAGTAATCCTCGCCACCTCGCGGCGTACGGGATCGAAAGATGAAATTGTGATTACTTCGGGAGTGTCATCAATAATAAAGCTGACACCGGTGATCATTTCGAGGGTCCTTACGTTTCTGCCCTCTCTGCCTATGATTCTTCCCTTCATCTCATCGTTGGGAAGCGGAACAACCGATACCGTGGCTTCGCTCGCGTGATCCGCGGCGCAGCGCTGGATTGCGGTGGTAATGATTTCTCTTGCGAGAGTGTCTGCCTCATCCTTCGTCTTCTGCTCGACCTCTTTGATTTTTATCGCTTTTTCGTGGTCGAGTTTTTCGTCAAGCTGCTTGATTATGTAGGCCTTTGCCTCATCCTGTGAGAAGCCGGATATTCTTTCGAGTATATCAAGCTCGCTCTTTTTGAGGCTTTCGATTTCAGCCAGCTTTTCGTCGGCTGTCTTGATTTTGCCTTCGAGCACGGATTCCTTCTTTTCGAGATTGTCCGTCTTTCTGTCGAGAGCTTCTTCTTTCTGAGTTATGCGCTGCTCAAGCCTTGTGACTTCCTTGCGCCTGTCGCGTAACTCGCGCTCTGTTTCCGTTCGCTGTTTATGTATCTCATCCTTGGCTTCGAGAATTGATTCTTTTTTCTTGGCCTCGGCCTGAGCAATAGCGTCGTTCAGAATTCTGTTAGCTTCTTTTTCAGCCGAGCCGACAGCTGCTTCCGCGACTCTTTTTCTGTGAGCGATTCCGATAAAGAAGCCCATTAATATACCGGCGGCAAGACCGGCCAGAACTCCGATAATGATTTTTATCAAGCTGTTTCCTCCTTTCACGGAAATTTTGATTTTTAAGAATAATAATTTAAAGTATACAGATGGCCGGAGTATCCGGAATCCGTGATAATGGCGTGAAAACACCGGGCTGAGAGAATGCCGCGGCAGTGAATACGGGGACAGGCCCGTTTTGGCACATAATTACACCATTATATGAATAATATAACTTTATAAAGCTTATGTCAAGTATTTTATTTTTTAAATCAAGATAAAATTATAGAAATACATATTTACAAACCGGAGTATTAATGTTACAATACCTTTTGGTGTTTTGAACGCTTATTTTATGGAGGTAATGTCTTATGGAAAGAAAAAAGATTACCATGGACGGCAACCAGGCGGCGGCTCACGTATCCTACGCCTTTACCGAGGTTGCGGGTATTTATCCCATCACACCCTCGAGCCCCATGGCAGACTATGTTGACCAGTGGTCGGCAAAAGGATTGAAGAATATCTTCGGCAACACCGTTAAAGTCGCCGAGATGCAGTCCGAAGCAGGCGCAGCAGGTACCGTTCACGGTTCACTTGCCGCAGGTGCTCTCACAACCACCTACACCGCTTCACAGGGACTTCTTCTTATGATCCCCAATATGTATAAGATTGCCGGCGAGCTCCTTCCCGGTGTATTCCACGTTTCCGCCCGTTGCGTAGCTTCACACGCTCTCAACATCTTCGGCGATCACAGCGACGTTTACGGCTTCTCAGGGGCTTCTTCTTATGATCCCCAATATGTATAAGATCGCCGGAGAGCTTCTCCCCTGCGTCATCCACTGCTCCGCACGCTGCGTAGCGTCTCACGCGCTCAACATCTTCGGAGATCACTCCGACGTTTACGCGTGCCGTCAAACCGGTTTCGCTATGCTCGCAGAGAGCAACCCGCAGGAAGTCATGGACCTTGCGGCGGTAGCTCATCTTTCCGCTATCAAGGGCAGAGTTCCTTTCCTCAACTTCTTTGACGGCTTC
>CADBOL010000124.1 GCA_902796295.1 Oscillospiraceae bacterium | reverse complement strand
GGATGATGTAAACACTCCGGACGATATTTACGCTCTGAATAAAAAGCTTTATACCTCACTTATTCCGGTGCTCCTTGAGAATGATGTGACTGTCTGTCTTGAGAATCTTTTTGTAACATATAACTCGGTCAATTATCAGGGATGCTGCTCAGATGCGTATAAAGCCGCTGATTTTATTGATATGCTCAATGAAACGGCGGGAAGAGAAGTATTCGGTCTCTGCCTTGACACGGGTCACGCCAATCTGCTGCATCACGATTTCAGGGTTATAATACCCGCTTACGGCAAAAGGATTAAAGCTCTTCATATTCACGATAATAACGGAGCCAAAGATCAGCACAGAGCCCCGGTGACGGGCACGATAGACTGGAATCACTTCTGCTCCGCCCTCAGAAATATCGGCTATGACGGAGACCTGAGTTTTGAAACATTTGCTCAGACAAAGGCGGCTCAGAAATTTGACAAGTCACTCGTTCTCCCCTGGCTCAAACTGATATATGCGACCGGAAACGCGTTCAGAGAAAAAATTGAAAACGGATAATTCCGGCAAAACCGGGAAATAATAAACAAAAACTATCAACTATGTTAATGCAAAATATACATAACTCCCTATTTTCGCCGATTTGTTAAAATTCAATTGACTTTTGGATATACGTCGGTTAAAATGAAGGCAAGAAAGGCAAAGGCGTCTTTGAGTTAAGGCTCAGAGACGCCGTTTTTTTATTTATACGAATCGAAGCAAAGGTGCTTTTTCCGCAGGGAAAAGCGCCCTTTTTCTGTTTTTAAGGGGGCTGATATAATGGATGACGGCAATTCAGGCAATCATAATTATAATGAAGAAATAATAAAAATACGGAGGATAATAAAATGAGTAAAATCACAAAAGAAGAAATAATCAAGAGCGCAAAAGAAAACAATGTTGAATTCATCCGCCTGCAGTTCACCGATCTTTTCGGCATCATGAAAAACATTGCCGTTACTGTTTCACAGCTTGAGAAAGCTCTTGACAATGACTGCATGTTTGACGGCTCCTCAATCGACGGTTTTGCGAGAATCGATGAGAGCGATATGTATCTTCACCCCGATCTCGATTCATGGGCAATTGTTCCCTGGAGAAAACATAACGAAATCCAGACCGGCAGACTCATCTGCTCAGCATATAAAGCAGATAATGTGACTCCGTTTGACGGTGACCCGAGAAATATCTTCAAGAGAGTCATAGACGAGGCTGCGGCAGAGGGATACGGCTTCAATGTTGGCCCCGAGTGCGAATTCTTCCTTTTCAAGCTTGATGAAAACGGCTTGCCCACTATGCAGACAGGCGATGAGGCCGGCTACTTTGACCTCAACCCCATTGATCACGGTGAAAACTGCCGCAGAGATATATGCCTTGCCCTTGAAAAGATGGGTTATACCATTGAGGCTTCCCATCACGAGGTTGCCGAAGGTCAGCATGAAATCGACTTCCAGTTCGGTGACGGCTTAACCACAGCCGACAGGGTTATGACATTCAAGCATGTCGTAAAAACTTACGCCACAAAGCACGGCCTTCACGCAACATTTATGCCGAAGCCGATTTACGGTATCAACGGAAGCGGCATGCATACAAATATGAGCCTTTATGATATCAAGACCGGCAAAAACATCTTTGACGACCCCGAAGGAGATCTCGGTCTTTCAAAAGAAGCATATTCATTCATCGCCGGTATCATGGATCATATCAAAGGAATGGCAGTATTCTCAAACCCGACCGTAAACTCATATAAGCGTCTTGTTCCCGGATATGAAGCTCCGAGTTACCTTGTGTGGAGCACATCAAACCGCTCCTGCCTTGTCAGAATTCCGGCAAGCAGAGGCAAAGGCACTAGAGTCGAGCTCCGCTGCCCCGATCCCACCTGCAACCCCTATCTTGAGATGGCGCTCTGCCTCGCCGCAGGTCTTGACGGCATAAAGAGAGGCCTCGTTCCGAAGCCCGCTTATGATAAGAATGTCTTTGTTCTCTCTGATGAAGAGCTTGCGAAGGAAGGTATAGACTGTCTTCCCGGCACACTTGAAGAGGCAATTGAAGAGGCGGAAAAGGATCCGTTCATCAAAAAGGTTATCGGAGAACAGGCATTTGATAACTATATCAAAGGTAAAAAGGCTGAGTGGGATGATTACAGGACCAAAGTCAGCCAGTGGGAAATCGATAAATATATGATTAACTATTGATAATCCGGTTTTTAAAATGTACTCCTGCATTTTTCCGAATAAAAGGGAATGCTCCCATAACTCAGGAGCATTCCCGCCCTTAATAAAAGGAAAGAGAATTATATAAATTATGACAGAAAGTATTTTTACAGCGGTTAATGACAGCATCTTCGGAGTCTGGTTTTTAATCGGCGCAGCTCTGGTATTCTTTATGCAGTGCGGATTTGCGATGGTTGAGAGCGGATTTACAAGAGCAAAGAACGCCGGCAATATCATAATGAAAAATCTGATGGATTTCTGCATCGGTGCCATTATGTTTATCGCGCTCGGTTTCGGGCTGATGATGGGAGAAGAATGCCTCGGCGGTTTTATCGGAATGCCCACTCTCGGAGTATTCACCGATTACGCTCATTTTGACTGGTCCAACTTTGTTTTCAACCTTGTATTCTGCGCCACTGCCGCGACTATAGTCTCCGGCGCTATGGCAGAGAGAACGAAATTCTCATCCTACTGCATTTATTCGGCAGTTATTTCCGCGGTGGTTTACCCAATAGAAGCGGGCTGGATATGGAACGGCGAAGGCTGGCTCGCAAAGCTCGGATTTCACGATTTCGCAGGTTCAACTGCGATTCATATGGTCGGCGG
>CADBOL010000123.1 GCA_902796295.1 Oscillospiraceae bacterium | reverse complement strand
GCGGCGCCGACAAGCAGATTATTCGAAGTTCTTCTGATTTCAACGGCATCATCCGCAATAAGACGATGGCCGCGGTTAACAAGCTCCAGAGCGGTTTCGCTTTTACCGACTCCGCTGTCGCCGAGAAGCAAAACACCTTCGCCGTATACTTCAACAAGGACGCCGTGACGGGTAATTCTCGGAGCAAGCTCAACGCCGAGATATGATATGGTAGCTGACATACAGCCGGATGTTGAATCATTGGTGGCAACAACCGGCACTTCATATTCCGCTGCAAGACTCAGAAAATCATCGCTCGGAACAATACCTCTTGATACAATAACAAGAGCGGGATGTCTTGAAAGAAATCTGTCAAAGCATTTGTGGGATTCCTCTTCTCCCCTGCTTTTTGCATATTCCATCTCGGCTAGGCCCATAAACTGAACGCGTCTCTCATCAAAATACTCTTCGTATCCCGCGAGCATAAGACCCGGCCTGTTGACATCCTGAGTGGTGATATATATATCCGAAACATCCTTCGGAGTATACAGAACACTGAAGGATAAATCATCAATCATCTGTTTAAGCGAAACTGAATAATCTGCCATAATAGGTCTCCTGAATTATTTTAAATAAATTATACTTATATTACAGTTAAAAATCAAGAGAAAATAAAAAAAGCCTCCGGTTTAAGCCGGAGGACTGATATTAAATTTTATATTGGGGGTTCACAACCGCACTCACCTGCAAATCATGTTTTACACAAACTGTGTACGGTCGCAACCGCGTTTTAATCAAGTGAAGCAGCTGTGAACCCACCGGAATTTGAACTGTACATGGGGCTCACCTCCTTTAATATTTAGCAGAACAACTGATTTCCGATTCCTGCTTTATGTTAAAAGTAAGGCAGATTTGATCTGACCTTATCTTGTGTCTATAATATAACACCTTTTGTAGATAATGTCAATAGTTTTTCACATTAAATTTTTAATTTTATAAAATTTGTGCATAAATTACTAATTTACATTTTCTTTTTTACAAATCTTACTTGAATTAAATAAATATATATGAGATAATAAATAAAAAATAAAGGAGATTCATTATGACACAAATAACCAAAGATCTCAGAATCGGAGATATTCTCTCTCTTGACTGTTCGAATGAAATCATTCCCTTTCTTATGCAGATGGGTATGCACTGCATCGGATGCCCGGCTTCAATTATGGAAACTATAGAAGAAGCATGCATGGTTCACGGCGTTGATGCAGATGATCTTGTTGAATCCATCAATGCACATTTAAAAGAAATAGATGCGTGAAATTGATGACAGGCTCAGAACAGCTGCGAAATTTGTGAGGAAAGGCGTAACGGCTGCCGATATCGGTACCGATCACGCCTATCTTCCGGCTTATCTGATAATGAATGACATTGCCTCGAGAGTAATTGCCTGTGATTTACGCAGCGGTCCTCTTGAAAATGCAAAAGCTACCGTTCGAGACCTCAATCTTTCCGGCCGTATTGAAATAAGACAGTCGGACGGTCTCAATAATATTTCTCCCGATGAAGCCGATGACATTATTATATGCGGTATGGGAGGAAACCTTATTACGGACATTCTGAGCCGTGCCGTCTGGCTGAAGGATATTAAATACCGTTTGATTCTGCAGCCGCAGTCTCACGCGTATGATTTAAGAGAATTTCTTTTTATCAACGGATTCAATATTATTAATGAAACCGGAGTCAGATCGGAAGGCCGTGTATATACGGTAATCTCGGCTGAGTATAAACCGGATTTCGGCTGTTCTTATGATGACATCGATATATATTTCGGAAAATTAATATATGAAACCGATGACATTTCAAAAGAAATCTGCCGGCGGACTTTAGGATATATTAAAGTGCGGTACAATTCCGAACTCGAATTCGGCTCAGAAGAACTTGCCGAAGAATTCAGGTTATTGATTTTAAAAGCTGAGGAAATAATGAATGAAAGTTAAATATATTTACGATTTTATTGATTCATTTGCGCCTTTCAGAGATCAATGCGAATGGGACAATTCCGGGTTGCTTCTCGGTGATATGAACTGCGATTTCAGCAAAATAGGTTTTTCTCTTGATATAACCGGAGAGACTGTCGATAATGCAATAGCTGAGGGCTGCGATCTTATTGTCACTCACCATCCCGTTATTTTCAGGCCGGTGAATTCAATTGGTTATGATTCACTTGTTTCAAAGCTAATCAAAAATAATATTTCCGTTATTTCCGCTCATACCAATCTGGATAAATCCCCTCTCGGTGTCAATTTTGTATTGGCAGAAAAATGTAGTCTTGTTAATGCACGAAGATTTCCCGGCGAATCAGATGCATCCATGTGTTTTATCGGTGAAATAAAAGAAACAAATGCTTCCGATTATGCGCGTTTAATCTCAGACACTCTCAGCACTCATGTCGAATTTACCTGCCCCGACAGAATTATAAGCAGAGTTGCCGTATGCGGAGGATCCGGTGGAGAGTTTCTGTATGAGATAGCTCCTTTTGCAGATGCCTTTGTTACTGGAGAAGTCAAACATCATGAATTCATCGACAGTAATCTGAAAAACCTTACTGTTATCAAAGCCGGTCACTTTGCGACCGAGTACCCGGTTATTCCTTACCTTTGTGAAAAGACTTTTAAAGAAACCGGTGTACTGTGCCTGCTGCTCAATCAGAAAAATCCATGTGAATATATCGGAGACTGACTATGCCTGTTGACGGTCTTATGCTGAGTTTAATCAGCCGTGAGATTAACAATAATGTATTAAATACAAGAATAGAAAAGATATATCAGCCGTCCAATGACGAGATTATTTTTAATCTGCGGTCAAGAGACGGCTTTAAGAAATTGCATTTCAGCGTTTCTTCCGATACTCCGCATATAAACATTACCGATTCTAATCCCGAAAACCCTGCCAATCCTCCGATGTTCTGTATGTTTCTCAGAAAGTATTTTACTTCCTGCTCAATTACGGGAGTCAGCCAGGAGGGGCTTGACAGGATTTTATATATAGATCTCAGCGGAACAAGTATTATCGGCGATCCCGTAAATTACAGGATAGTATTTGAGGCAATGCCGAGACACGCCAATTTCATAATACTTAATGAAGAAAACATTATTATTGAATGTCTTAAAAAAGTCGATTATAACAGTTCTG
Source organism: Oscillospiraceae bacterium (assembly GCA_902796295.1). Lineage (GTDB taxonomy): Bacteria > Bacillota > Clostridia > Oscillospirales > Acutalibacteraceae > CAG-177. The sequence goes on along the minus strand of CADBOL010000123.1, from coordinate 481 downwards.
CGGACAGAGCGGTATTACCGGGATTCAGATATAAACTTCCTCCGGCTCAGAATAAAATAAACATTACCGTAAAAGATACCGGTTTGCTGTGTGAATGTATACTGAAAGAAAGGGATTCTCTTCTTTCCGCTGCCGTTCTTAAAACTGCGGAAGGTGTTTCTCCTTTGATTTCAAGGGAAATTGCCTGCAGAGCCGCCGGTAATGATATGCAGATATCATCGCTGAATCCGGATCAAATAGCATCATTGAATTCTGCAATTTCGGAATTAAGAGATAATCTGATTTCTGGAGGAATTCCCACACTTCTGTATAAAGAAGACGGAAGTCTGTTTGACATAACATATATTGATATAAAACAATACGGATCTCTTGTTAAAACAAAATCATTTGACTCCTATTCGGCTTTGATTGATTTCTTCTATTCTGAAAAGTCAAGGGCCGAAAGAACCGGTCAGCAAAGCAAGGAACTTCAGAAGACACT
>CADBOL010000122.1 GCA_902796295.1 Oscillospiraceae bacterium | reverse complement strand
ATAGGCATCGAGCCCGTAAATCTCTGCGTTCAGACGGCTGCCTGTCAGGGAGAGAACCGCCCTGCCCTCCGTGAGGGTAATCTCGGCAGTATTGTCATTGAGGATTATCTTTTTGACTGTGAGGGGCTTGTCAACATAGGTTTTTTCTTTGATGGTGAAGCTGCCGCGCGTCATCGAATAATCGTTTTTGCCGTATCCGGCGCGCATGAGCTCAACGCCCGTGTGAATATTGTAAACACATTTACCGTCTCTGATAAGCTTCAGATTATTGTCTTCCGACTTAAATTCAAGCATAGTTTACCTCGTTTATCCCGCTGTATCGGCAGGAGTTGCCGTAACCGGGTACATGTCTGATTCTGTGGCGGTCGCCGCATAATTCAATTCTCCGTCTGCCGGAGTCGCCGCTTCGGGGGCCGGTTCCGCTTCGGTCGGTGTCGGTAAGGGAGCGTTTATATCGGTTACTACTCCGTTATCGTAAATCCTGACTTTGTTATACGGAGGATAGCCTTCCAGCTCATCATACATCTTCCGCTGCGCGGCCGCATCGGCAATATAGTGGACCTCGCTGTATTCCTGCCTGCCGGGCACTATTGATGAGACAATGCCGTCTGCGCTGACTGTCAGCTTGAAGAGCATTGTATAGATATTTCTCGTGTTGAACCAGAAGTTGCCCAGGCTGTAAACAACGGGCGCGCCCTTGTAGAACTCAAAGCCCTGCAGTATATGCGGATGGCCGCCCACAACGGCGTCGGCTCCCGCGTCAATCCACTTTTTGCTGTTGACCTGCTGAGCGTTTGTGAGAGAGGTCGTGTTTTCGATACCCCAGTGAGGATAAACGATAACATAATCGCTCTCGGCCTTTGCCTTTCTGATTGCCTGAGTCATCCTTTCGCCGTCATCATAGGAGCCCATGATTCCCTCGGAATTCTCTGTCGCGACAGGCGTTTTTATCGGGGATTCAACTCCGCAGCAGGCAAGGTAGGCAACCTTGTAGCCGTTTATGAGGAATGTCGCCGGCTTTGCCGCCTCTTCGAGATTCATCCCGGCACCCACATAGGGAATACCGGCGTCATTGAGAGTCTTTATCGTATCGACAAACGATTCATAGCCGTAATCGTAGGCGTGATTGTTTGCGAGCGACACCAGGTCAACGCCGTTTTCGACGAGATATTTCACATTTTCGGGCTTTGCCCTGAATGTGTATTTCTTGCCCGGTGTGGGCGATCCCCTGTCGGTGTAGGGAAACTCATTGTTAATGAGCATTATATCCGCCTTTTTCATCTCATTGCGGAATGTTTCGTCAATGCAGTCATTGACGCTCCCGGGCATCGCGTTTGCGTGGGTCATAACATAGCCCGACTCCGTGAAATTGATATCGCCCGTGAAGCCCAGCACAAAGCTGTCTTTGCCGTTATTGCCCATATCTTTGCTCTGACGTGTCACAAACTTGTCATTGTAGGCGTTTACCGTATATCCGGTGATATCGTGAAATGTCTTTGAGCCGTATTCCTTTGAGTCAACGGCGGCGTTCAGCGCCTCAAGCTCACTGCCGTCGATATTCTGCAAAAATGAAATCGTAACTTCCCTGCCCTCGAGGGCCGTAAGCGCCGCGCTGAGTTTTTCATAGTCAATACCGGGAACAATCTTTGCCGCCTGCGATTCCGCCGCTTCACTCCCGTCGCTGTCGAGAATTGTGGGAAGCTGCTGATTCGCTTTAAGGATAATCACTCCCGAAAGAACGACAATCGCAATGAGAAGCGCAAATATAGTAATGAGAATATCTCTTTTTTTCATCTGATTACTCCTCAAGTGCCGATAAAGCGTTTGCTATACGTTCAAGATCTTCTTTATCATAGAAGGCGATTTCGAGAGTGCCCGATTCCTTTTTGCCGGCTGTAATTACTCTGGCCTTGCGCGATAACGAATTTGATAAGGCCAGTTCCACCATATCAAAATAGCTGTCTCTTCTCTGCTTTGTCTTTTCCTTCGGCTTTCTTACCTTTCCGGCGGATTTGACGAGTTTTTCCGTCTCTCTGACCGAAAGCCCTTTTGAAACAATCAATTCTGCAAGGTCTGTGATTTCTTTTTCGTCTTCAAGCCCCGCAAGCGCTTTGGCGTGACCGGCGGAAAGAGCTCCGCTCTCAACCATGGCAATAACCTTTTTCGGCAGCTTGAGTATTCTCAGGGAATTCGTCACGGCGGTGCGGGATTTGCCTACCCTTTTCGCCGCCTCCTCCTGAGTCAGATTGTATTTCTCAATCAGCTCGTTAAAGCCGTTTGCTTCTTCTACCGGATTAAGATTCTCTCTCTGCAGGTTTTCGATAAGAGATATGACGCTCGCCTCTTCATCCGAGAGCGCCTTGATAATGACGGGCACCTCGGTGAGGCCCGCCTGCCTCGAAGCTCTCCAGCGCCTCTCCCCTGCTATGAGCTGATATCCTCCGCTGACCATCGGGCGCACAAGCAGCGGCTGCAAAACGCCGTGCTCCGCGATTGAATCGGCAAGCTCCGCAATGGCGGTATCGTCAAAATTCTTTCTCGCCTGCGATTTATTCGGCTCTATCTCGCTGATTTTCAGCATCGTAGTGCCGGAATTTCCGGCATCCTCTATTGAGTTATCATAAAGTAATGAGTCAAGACCTTTGCCCAGGCCCTTTTTTCTTTCAGCCATAATACCCTCCTACTGTCTGCTCAGGAATTCTTCCGCGAGCTCTTCATACGCCTTCGCGCCCTTGGAAGATTTATCATAATACAGGACCGGCTCGCCGAAGCTCGGCGCCTCGGATAATCTTACGTTCCTCGGTATGTATGTCGCGTATACCTTTTTGGGGAAGCATTTCTTGACCTCATCCACAACCTGCTGTGTGAGATTGAGCCTGCCGTCATACATCGTGAGGAGCACTCCCTCAATATCGATATAGGGATTATACAGGCGCTTGACCGTCCTGACCGTAGCTATCAGCTGTGAGAGACCCTCGAGCGCATAGAATTCGCACTGAATCGGCACTATGAGAGTCTGCGAGGCGCAAAGGCAGTTGAGAGTCAGCAGACCGAGTGACGGAGGGCAGTCAAGGATAATATAGTCGTAGTCTCCGTTCACAAGGGCGAGCGTGTTTTTAAGGCGGCTCTCCCTTTTCTCAATCTCGGCAAGCTCTATCTCTGCGCCCGCAAGATCCATACCCGACGGGATTATTGATACATTTTTGAACCGTGTTTCTATAATCGCATCCTTCGCCGGGCAGTTGCCGACAATAATATCGTATGACGATTTTTCGATTTCCCTCTTGTTTATGCCGTAACCGCTGGTCGTGTTTCCCTGCGGATCGACATCGACAAGCAGCACCTTTTTTCCTTTATTTCCCAGAGAAGCGGAAAAATTCACCGCAGTCGTGGTCTTCCCTACCCCGCCCTTCTGGTTTACAATCGCTATAGTTTTTGCCAATTTCATCTCTCCCGTAATCAAATTAATGAAATTATATCATAGATTTTTATAAAATAAAAGGAGTTTTTTGTTTTTTGATGCTTTTTCTGAAAATGTTTCACGTGAAACATTATTAAAACGGTGTGTGCCTGTGCTCAACCGGAAATTCAATATTCTTCATTTATGCTCTGCATATTCTTATTGCGGAATGGATTAATCCGTTCCCT
>CADBOL010000121.1 GCA_902796295.1 Oscillospiraceae bacterium | reverse complement strand
GGGCCAGAGCCTCTGAATGGCCTGGGCCATACAGTGAGCCGTGGAGTGGCGCAGTACATGCTGTACTTCCTCTTCGGGGCATTCGCCGACAGTACCGTCTCTGTAGATTATTTTCATATTATTCAACTCCTTTACGGGTTCGGTTTATTATTCACAGGAAACAGCAGCGCTGTTCCGGCTGTTTAAAATAAAAACAGCACCCCGGTTGTCCAAGGGTGCTGTGCACGGTTCCACCTTGATTTTAACTCTTGACCCTTAACGCGGGAAACGGCTCTGCTTATGGCGGATGCCTTTTCGCAGGCGGCTCGGGAGCGGTCTCCTCCGGTATCGCACAATGCGCTTTCAGCCGCGGCGCATCTCTCTGTGGTGCGGAATGACGGAATCGTTCTCCTTCGGTGCCTTTAATGGATGTATTATATATCCGCTTTGTAAAAAAGTCAACAGTTTTTATACGGCGAAATCAATTCCCGAAATACTGGGGCAGATAATCCCTGTGCGCCTGCTTCATTTCATTGAAGCATTTATATGCTTTTTCCCAGTCTCCTACAAGGGGATGAAGGAGCAGGGCGTTGAGCGCCGTTTCATCGCAGCCCGTGATTCCCGCCTGTACGGTCAGGTTTTCATAATCCTTGACTGTACGCATGAGGCCTGTGATATGGCGGTTTGTAACCTCGCCCACCGGCAATGCCTGAGCTCCGTTTTTGCCTATCCTTGCGGCAACCTCAATGACGTCATCGGGTTTAAGGAAGGGGAGTGTATCCCCGTTTTTGATATTCACTACCTGTATATCGTTCAGGTCGTTTGCTATTGCGTCAACAAGATTCACGGCAACAAGCGAATATTTGTGGCCGCCCCTCTTGTCAAGCAGCGCGGGCTTTACATAGAGCCCTTCGTCGGAATACATTTCGAGGAGCTGTTCCTCTATCTCCATACATTCCTCCGCTCTGCATTTATCGCCGCTGAGCTGATGATCAAGCTTTGCCTGCCTGCAGTAGTAATACTGCAGATATGATGAGGGGATGGCGTGTATGGATTTGAGGCAGTCTATCGAGAAGCCGTCATCTTTTATGTTTGCCATTACGGTGGGAGTGAATCCTTCGCCTATGAACTTGTCAATCAGTTCTTCGCCGTCTTTTCTCACGCTTATCATCCAGCTGAGATGATTGAGCCCGACATAGGTGTATTCCATATCATCGCCGACATCCTCTTTGATATCGTCAATCATATCTATGGGAACATTGCACAGGCCTATGCACTTGACATTTGTGTTGTTGAGCACAAATTCTGTAATGATTCCCGATGGATTTGTAAAGTTTATAAGCCAGGCGTCGGGGCAGATTGCCTCAATCCTGTCGCAGATGTGTTTCATCACGGGTATGGTTCTCTGCGCCTTGAAAAATCCGCCTATACCCGTTGTTTCCTGACCGATAAGCCCGTATTTATTGGGAATGGTCTCGTCAAGATATCTTGCCGGGAGCTTGCCGACTCTGATCTGCGTGATTACAAAATCCGCGCCCTGAAGGGCAAGGTCGAGGTCATCCGTGAGCAGAGTTTCGCACTCAATCCCGGCGGCTTTGAGCATACGCAGGCAGAGATTTCCGACGATTGTTCTTTTCCTCTCGTCGATATCCATAAACGCTATTTTTTTGATTTTAAGTGAATCCTGTCTTTTCAGGAATCCGTCTATGAGCTCGGGGCAGTAGGTGCTGCCGGAGCCGATTACCGTTACATTGATTTCTTTCATTTGAATTTCACTCCAATCCGTATCAGCAATAATCCTGTAAAATCCAGTTTATACATCCGGTCACGGGCTTTGCCGTGAGCTTAATGAATTTAAGTTTCTTTGAGCAGTATGCCTGCGCCTTCTCATAAAGCATATCAAGATAGACATCATTGTCAAGTTTGACATTTATTGAGCCGGAGAGCACTACCTCAATCTCGTCGCCGTCAAATTCAAGCTGATTCGCGAGGGCCGATATGGCTCTTGCTCCGCGCTCTGCCATTGCTTCACAGTATCCGAGAGCAGGTCTGTCGCCCTGTTTTGCCGCTTCAAAGAAGAAGCCGATCAGAGTTCTGATCGTTTCGGGGTCGGAGTTTTCCGCCTTTTCAACAAGAGTGAGATAATCCTCTCTTTTTTCAAAACCGTATTTTTCCCCGACGAGAGATGTTATCATTGTTTTACCGAGGCCGAGATAGAGTTCGTCATACATCAGCTCAAACGCCTTTATCGCGATATCCGTGCCGCCGGAAACATCGCCCGTGAATCTGCCGAGCCCCATGAGCTGAAGCATATTTCCTTTTGAGTCTACTGCGTTGCAGCAGACACCGGTGCCGCAGTTGTAACCTATTGCCGCCCCGGTTTCGGAGCCGGCCTTGACTACGATGAAGCCGTCGTTGAATATCTCAAATCTGTTAAGCCCTTTTGCCCTGAGCTTTTCACACATTATATCGTGCTGATACGGGTGGTCTATGCCCGCGAGCCCCATGAGCGTGAAGGAGACATCCTTTATTTTTATTCCCGCAGAGGAGCAAAGGGTGTTTATGCCGTCAATTATATAATCGCTCGCTTCGTCAAATGAGCCTTCGAGGTTTTCGTGATTGCTGCCTTTCCCTTCCGTGCCGGCAATCATTTTTTTATTCTCATCAAAAAGCGCGTAGGCGGTTTTTGTGCCTCCGCCGTCAACACCTATATAATAACTCATTCGTTTCCTCCGTCAAAAAATTCTTCGCAGACATCTTCAAGGCAGAATATCCCTCTCCTGTAAGGTTCCCTGTCAATCCACATGCCGTCTGTGAAATCAGGGAACGGGACGGGCGCCGAGCCGATTGCTATCGACTGCTCGGAAAGAGTCGTGACCGCCATCCATGCAGCCGTGTCATAGACATCTATCGGCGGCTGAGCATCAAGCTTCACGCTCTCAACAAAGGCCGACAGCACAAGATAATCCATGCCTCCGTGGCCGCCGGCGTGAATGCCGTCAACGGCATATTTCTTCCACAGCGGATGCTCGTATTTTTCACGGTATCCGTCACCCTCAAAATTCTGAAATTCGTGTCTCCAGTCTCCGTCTTTTATCGGGGTGATTCCGTCGAGATAAATTCCGTCTCCGTCTTCCTGATAAATTCCCTTTGTTCCCTGTATCACATAGTTTCTCGAATAGGGTCTTGGCAGTGAGCAGTCGTGAGTGAGCACTACCGTTTCGCCGTTTGCGCATTTTATCATCGTGGTGGTGACATCGCCCTGGTTGAAACTGTAATCCGCAAGGTCGTAATCCTCACCCTTGTTTTTGCGTATCCATTCATTGAGCCCTCTTGACTTTGAAGACATCGAAACGAGTGAAATAAATCTGTTGCCTCTGTTTATCGAAAGCACCTTCGAGATGGGGCCGAGCTGATGTGTCGGGTAAAGCTCGCCGTTTCTCATCTGGAAATTGAAAAGACGGCCGTGCCTGTTTTCTCTGCCGAGAGAGATTTCGTCACGCAGGTCGTGACGGTATCCGCCTTCCATATGGATTATTTCTCCGAAAATACCTTTTTTTACCATATTGAAAAGCGCCATTTCATTTCTGTCGTAACAGCAGTTTTCAAGCAGCATGCAGAATTTGCCGGTCTGCTCGCTCGCCCTGACCATTTCATAGCATTCATCTATGCTTGCCGCTCCGCCGACTTCAATGGCAACGTGCTTTCCCGCTCTCATTGAATCAATGGCAATCCTGCCGTGAGTGATCCACGTCGTGCAGCATACGACCGCGTCAATATCATCTCTCGCGAGCAGGTTTTTGTAGTCGAGATAGACATCCGGGGTTTTGCCCGTTTTTTCTTCGACTATCGCTTTGCCTTCGAGCGCTCTGTCCTCATATTTATCACAGACCGCGGGAACGGTGACTCCCTCGCAGTTGAGCAGCTCGCCGAGCTGACCTCTGCCTCTGCCGCCCAGACCTATGAAGCCGATTGAAACTGTTTCTTTCATTGCCATCACCTTTATTTGAAGTATTTTCTGAAATATTTACGCCATTTGAGATTGTAGAGAAGAACAAGCCTCGTGAGCGCCATATCATATATAACGAAAGCGAATGTGCCCATGCCGAGCAGGATCGGGATTGCCCACTTGCCCCAGGTGTCAAACTCGTCAATTGTAACTCCCATGAATTTAATCATCAGGAAATATGATATTACTATGGTCGAGAGAAACGAAGCAAGTTTCAGCACCCACTCAATAACCCTGCTGCATTTTGACTCAATAAGGGATTTGAGAATAGGATAATAGCCGAAAAATGCGAGATACATTACGGCAACTTCTTTGTCGGGGACAAGAAAAATGCCGAGAATGGCAACTGCGGCATAGATACCGAATGCCCATTTTTTATCAATTTCAATTACCGCGAATATCATCATGGCTCCCGCTATTGCGGGCAGCGCGTAAGTGAGAAAAGGAACAACCGCGACCGAAATCATCAGCACGAGCGAAAGCGAGGCGACTATTCCTCCTATTGCGCATTTTGAGCTCTGTTTCATCTTACACCTCAGCAGCCGGGGATGCAGTCTCCGCCCATGCATTCACAGCAGCTGTCAAGGCAGAGCAGACCCATGCACATATTGCACACGGAGCATCCGCAGCCCGAATCGGAGGATGAGCCCTGAGAGCTTCTGTATCCGCCGTTTTGCTGTGAAACCGTTTTGTTGTAGGCGGCCTTGTATTTGCCGTTTGAGGGCTCCATATTGCTCGCGGTCGCAAACATGTTGAGAGCCTGCTCAAGCCAGCCTTTTTTCTGATAAACAAGACCTTTGAGATAATACCATTCGGCGCTTCTTGATATTTCGGGCATTCCGTCGAGAAGTACCTGCGCATCCTCATATCTGCCGGAGTTGATTTTGCTCTCTATATCCCTGAAATCGGCGGCGGAGTATGACCCGCGCGAGGAATATCCTCCCGAGCCGTTTGGTGACGCTTCGAGAATAATTCTGTCATATGCTTCATTCAGCTCGTCAAGCTTGCCGAGCTGACCTTTTTCGTTATAGAACCTTGCCTTCTCACGGTAGGCGGCGTTTATCTGCTCTCTTGTGGCATTGTAAGGTACGCCGAGTACATCATAAGGATTATTCACTGAATCGCCTCACTTTACGGTAAAGGTTTTTTCTCTCTCTGCCCCGGGATTGCGGTATTTCCGGATAACGGCATCTGCCGATTTATCGAGTCCGCCTGAAAGTATATTGTCAATTATTGTGCCGAATCTTCTGAATTCAATTGTGTCCTTGATTTCGAGCAGCCTGCCCTGTGTCAGATTCAGGGCTTTTTCCGCTCTTGCGGCAAAAGCTTTTTTGCTCTCATCGCTGTCAAGAGAAGGAAATTCCCGCATAAACGGATTGAAGTTTTTCTTTTTTATGTCATCTTCAAGGTCATCTGCCGCGTCAATAAGATAAACAAATCTGCCGAGCAGATAACCGAGAGAATCAAGCTTTTCCGCGTTTTCGCCTTCAAATCCCGCTGACAGGATTTTCCCTGTAGCAAAAGCGGAGTTATGCGCCGCCTCATCCAGAGAACAGTTTTCGTTTTTTTCAATATCCGCCTGATTTTTCATGCTCTCTGCGATTATTCTTTCTGCATCCGGTGCTTTTTTTGCCGCCTTTTTGTGCATAAGTGAAATGACGGGCAGGAGCAGCAAAGCCGCAAGTTTTTTGAAAAAGCCTCTGTCTTTTACATTATCTATGAGCTTATAGTATGTGATTATGATTATGATATGAGCGCAGTAATCAAGCTCCGACTCTCTTTTGCAGAAACTGCATTTTTTGGCCGGGTTAAAAGGGCAGTGCTTTATTTCAAAATCGCAGCTGCTTTGAGCCGATGCGAGCCTTATCATTGCCGCAAGCGTGAAATCATAGCTCAGCAGCAGTCTCGCGGCGGGGGAGTAGTTACTTCCCAACGCATTGCAAAGTGAGCAGTATATCCCGCGGTAAAGCTCATATTCCTTTATCCTGAGTTCGGCCCTGTCGGGCTTTACGTATCCAAGCATAATTATAATATCCGAATCTTTTTATTCTTATAAATTATATATTTAAACAATACTGATTTAATGAACAAGTTGTAAATTTTGCTGTAAGGCAGATATTGTTTTTGTTGACTGTATCACGCCTCAATGGTATAATCTGCGTTGCACGGGAAAGGAGTATCCCTATGGCTTATGATTCTTTTTCAAGATATTATGACAGACTGATGAAAGATGCCGGCTACGATGAGAGAGCCTCATATTATCATCAGATACTTCAGAATAACGGGATTGATTTTGGCATTCTGCTCGATCTCGGATGCGGCACGGGCAGCATAAGCGTGCGCATGGCAGATTTCGGCTATGATGTCATAGGAGTTGACGCGAGCGTCGGTATGCTGAATTGCGCGAGAGATAAGACGGCCGGCAGAAACATCCTGCTTCTCAATCAGCCGATGGAGGAGCTCGATCTCTACGGCACGGTTAACTGCGCAGTCAGCGCGCTTGACTGCATCAATCATCTTGACGGTATCCGCAATGTGAAAACGGCTTTTGAAAAGGTGTCTCTTTTTACCGAGCCGGGAGGGATATTCATCTTTGATGTGAATACGCTTTATAAACACAGGAATATCCTCGCAGACAGAGATTTCATCATTGAGGATGACGGCCTTCTCTGCTGCTGGAGAAATACGCCGGGTCCCGGCGACAGCATTAATATCACGCTCGATTTCTTTGAGGAGGAAGACGGCGTCTGGTACAGGGAAAGCGAGGAATTCACCGAGAGGGCATATGATACGGATACTCTCGCGGCGGCGCTTGAAGAATCGGGATTTGAAGTGATTGGTATTTACGATGATATGACTTTTGACAGAGTTAAAGAAGACAGTGCGAGAGCCGTATTCGCGGCAAGAAAGAGGTAATTATGAGTAAAGCAGTCAGAATGATTTCATCGGACGGAACTCTTACGATGGAAGCTATAGATTCAACCGATATTGTTGCCGAGGCAGAGAGAATTCATAAGACATCAGCGGTCACATCAGCCGCGCTCGGCAGGCTCCTCACGGCGGCGTCTCTTATGGGAGTCATGATGAAGGGCGAAAAGGATTCTCTTACGATACGTCTCAACGGCAACGGTCCCGCCGGGCCCGTAATAGCCGTATCAGACAGCAGAGGAAATGTGAGAGGATATGTTTCCGAGCCGGTTGTCGAAATACCGCTGAATAATAAAGGCAAGCTTGATGTGGCCGGAGCCGTCGGCAGAGAGGGAACCCTGACCGTAATGATGGATCTCGGTCTTAAAGAGCCGTATATAGGGCAGGTGCCGATAGTCAGCGGAGAGATTGCCGAGGACATCACTGCATATTATGCTCAAAGTCAGCAGACACCCACCGTCTGCGCTCTCGGCGTGCTTGTGAACCCGGATCTGACAATTCAGGCGGCGGGCGGTTTCCTGATTCAGCTGCTGCCTGCGGCAGATGATGAGACAATAACAAAGGTTGAAAACTGCATTGAGGGCATTCCGTCTGTGACGCAGATGCTGACATCAGGCCTCACGCCCGAAGAAATCTGCACAAAAGTCCTGAAGGATTTTGAGCTTGAAAAGCTTGATGAATTCAGCACCGCATACAAATGCGAATGCAGCAGGGAACGCTTTGAGAGAGGGCTTGCGACCCTTAAAAATGAGGATCTTGATGAGATGGCTCAGGATGATGTAACAAGGGTGAAATGCCATTTCTGCAACAGGGAATACCGCTTCTCTTCCGATGAAATTAAGAAACTCAGACACTGATTTATTTGCCGAAAAATAATTTAAAAAACTTCTTGACATTTATATCAAAGTGTAGTATTATAACTGAGCCGTTCAAATGACGGCGGATCGGGGAGCATAGCTCAGCTGGGAGAGCACCTGCCTTACAAGC
>CADBOL010000120.1 GCA_902796295.1 Oscillospiraceae bacterium | reverse complement strand
CTCCAGGAACGGAGAGGGTGGCACGGCGATAAGGATTTAAGCCGTGACGGGTGTGGCCGATTACAAGGATATGCGGAGCATAATGCACTTTTATTGCAAATGAAAAGCTCACGGGTTCAATGCCCCGTGAGCTTAATCTGTGTTATGTTCTTACAATCTTCAATAAAAGGAATAATGATTGTTTGTTTTCTTTATTCCTTAATCTCGCCGGCTTTTTTGAGGCATATTTTTGCGACTCCGGGGCCGACGAGCTCATATATGAGCGTGGCGCAGAGTATTACAGCTCTTATCTGCTCGGCATATTCGGGGAAGGCGGTGCCCGCGGCGAGAGAGAGACCTATGGCGACGCCCGCCTGCGGCATAAGAGCCGGGCCGAGGTATTTCCTGATATTTTTATCCGCCTTGCAGATTGCCGCGCCGAGTGAGGAGCCTGCCATCTTGCCCGCAACTCTGAATACGATATAGACCGCTCCGGCGATGCCGACCGAGGGCAGAACGCTGATATTGAGACTCGCGCCCGAGGCGACAAAAAACAGCATAAACACCGGAGGAGTAATCCTGTCGGATATATCCATGAGCTTTCCGACATCCGATGAAAAATTGGCGACAATCGCGCCCAGTGCCATGCAAAGCAGAAGCGACGAGAAGCCGAAAAGCTGGGACACGCCGAGCCCGAGGAAGATAAAGCCTACTTCAAGAGCAGTCCTGTTGCTGTCCTTTTTGAAGAATTTAAGAGGCAGCAGGAAGATGAAACCGAGCACGGCGCCGACGATTATCGCGCCGAAAATCTCCTTGGTGGGAGCGAGCACAAGCTTTGCGGCGGATGCCGCTTTGCCCGAGAGAGCGCCCGCGATGGCCGTTGCCACGGAATACATAATCAGCGCGGTCGCGTCATCGAGGGCGACAACCGAGAGAAGTGTTTCCGTAACGGGTCCCTTTGCCTTGTATTGCTTGATAACCATTATCGTTGCGGCGGGAGCGGTCGCTGCCGCAATTGAAGCGAGCACAAGCGAAAATCGGAGATTTCCTGTTACGGGAATAAGCACTCCGGCCACTACTACGACCGCAAAGAACGATTCGAGTATCGCGATGATTATGGGTGTGACACCGACTCTCTTGAAAAACGAGATTTTGAATTCATTTCCTATTGAAAAAGCTATGAAACCGAGGGCGCAGTCGGAAATGACGGAGATGGCGCTGAGAAAATCTGCGCTCAGCACGCCGAGAATTGACGGACCGAGAATAAGCCCCGCCACAAGGTAGCCCGTCACATTCGGTAGCTTCACCTTTTTGACGAGACGCCCCATCGCCATGCCCGTGAAAATCATCAGGGCAAGGTCGGTGAAAGTGTTGAGTTTTATGTAATTCGCGAGTTCAAACATCAGCGGGAAAGACCCTCCAGATAATCTATGGGAATTGTAAACATAATGCCTGTATCGGGGTTGTTCAGACCCCCTGTTGCCTCGTTGACGATGCGTGAAATCACTTTGATGTCTTCATCGCGGGCAACCATAATTATTGTCTTGTTTTCTTTGTGCGAGGGCATGAAAAGCTCGCGCAGAGAGCCCACAATCCTGAAATCGTCACTGTCACTGAGCTCCTGAATCATACCTTTGCTGTCAATTATCGTAGCTCCGGGCATGTTGTTTTCCTTGAATGTTTCAAGCAGTTCATCAAGACACTCTGTTTTATTGAGGATTATTGTAACAAGCTTCATGTCAGCTCACTCCTTTTCTTTATTCTATCACCCGGATTCAATTATTTCAATGTTTTCCGGAGAAAAACAAGGTGAATTTTTATAAAATATCGGGGCTTTTTCCGTCAAAGTGTATAAAAATAGATTTGATGTTAACAAAACATCATTTTGTGGTATAATAAAAATGTATTTTAATAATTTCGGTCATGGGGGCTGCTTTATGAAAAAAATATTATCGGTTATTATGTCCGCGGTTATTGTCTTTTCCGTCTGCGGAATCCTCGCGAGCGCGAAGAGAGACGACATAGAGTATAACGGCTATCCGGTTATCCTTGTGCCGGGTTACAGCTCTTCTTTCCTGTATGACACCGAGACCGGCGAGCAGGCGTGGGGGCTTGATTTCAGCAAAATCGGTGGCATGGTGCTCGAGAGCACGGTGAAACTCGGAGTCGCTCTCGGCGCGATGACAGTGGGAAACGCCGATAAAATCGCACAGTATATCGGCGACGGAATAATTGAGATGTGCGCCGAGCTGCCCTGCAATCCCGACGGCTCAAGCGTCCGCCCGCTCGAGAGATACTACACGAGCGCAGAGGATATGCGTTACAGCGCGATTATGGAGCGCCACCCCGAGGGCGGATATATGAGCGAGCCTAAAATCGCCGAAAGATTTGCAGACTATATCGGATATGACAATATTTATAATTTCACCGACGATTTCCGTATGGGCAATGAATTCTGCGCGGAGCAGCTCAATGATTTCATTAAATCCGTAAAGGAATTCACCGGTCAGGATAAGGTCAATATCATAGCAATCAGTCACGGCGGCCAGACCGTTTCCACCTACCTCGCCATGTACGGCGATAAAATGGATGTCGCAAACGCCACTCTTACTGTGCCCGCTATCAGCGGTGCCGGTTTTGCGTTTGACGCTCTGATGGGCGATGTTCACCTTGATGAGGATTGTATCGCAAGATTTATCGAATACGGAAACGACGTGGAAGAGGACTACGACTGGCTTCTGAAAGCCCGTCAGCTCGGCTTCCTCGATCAGATATGCGACAAGCTCATTCCCTATGTTCTTCAGGTAATCGGAAACTGGGGCAGCATGTGGGATTTTGTTCCGACCGGCGAATATGAAGCGGCAAAGAAACTTCGCCTTGACCCCGTTGAAAATGCAAAACTCATCGAAGTATCCGACAGATATCATTATGAGATTCAGCCCAAGATCAGGAAGGCATTTGAGGAATGTCAGGCAAAGGGGATGAATATCAATATCCTTGCGGGATCGGGCAATTCCATAGTCACAGGTCTCGCTGAGTATTCCGACGGAATAATAACAACAAAATCCTCCACAGGCGCTCTGTGCCCCACGCTCGGAGAGAGATTTACAGACGGTTACATCCAGAAGAATGACTGCGGCGGCAGATATAAAGTCAATCCCTCAATGACGGTTGACCTGTCTGCGGCGTATCTTCCCGATGATACCTGGCTCGTGGAAGATATGTTCCACGGTATGATGATTTACGACCCGTATGTATTTGACTTTATGATAAAATCAACGCTCGACGACAGGCTGCAGAATGTTTATTCCGACCCGGATTTCCCGCAGTTCAGGGATTCCGAAAACGCTGCGCTGAGCGTTTACACCGAGTTCAGCGGCTGCCTGCCGGGATTCATCGATTCAAACGCCGGATCACTCACAATCAAAAACTGCTGCAAAGAGTCAAAAATCACCGTTACGTCTGTCACCGCGGACGGAATCGATTTAGTATTCAAAATAAAGCCCAAAGTGCTCAAACCCGGCGAATCCTTTGAGGCGGAATTCACCGGAGATATACCCGAAGAGAGCAGGAAATGTGTCGGCATTACGGTCACATTCCTTATGGATACCGTGACACCCGCCTGTTACAGGACTCAGAAATACACCGTTATGAACGGCGATGATGTTACTTTTGACGGAGGATATGTTTCCACGCAGGAAACACCGCTCAACAAAGCAGTCGGTCCTTTCATCACAAAGATCCTCAAAGCTCTGGGACTCAATGAATTCCTCTCGATGATCTACAGCTGGTTCACTTATATTTTCAGAGCGGCCGGCTCTCTCTTTGCAGGATAAACCCCGGTCCGCCTTAACACTTATGCCTTATTCTGTTAACATAATGATGTTGACAAAACAGAATAAATATGAAATAATTACGGATATAAATCCCCAAAACCAATATAAAGGCAGGGCTTGATATGAAAAAAGCGTTTCTGATTCTGCTGGCTGTGATGACCGTCCTCATTCTTTTCACTGCCTGCGAAAAAAGGAAGAAAATAATATATACCGACCCCGAGGAATACAACAAGGCCGTTTCGGAGAGCGTTTCCGAAAGCGAGAAGGAATCCTCGGAGCAGGAGTCAAAGATAGAAGAGGATATGATAAAGACCCAGAGCGAAATGGGAAAGACGATAGAGGGCAAGCAGATAGTGGTAAAGCTCGTTTACGGCAACCATATCCAATATGAAAAGGTGGTATTCAATAAAAAGGGCGTAGCCGACTATGTCATGACATATAAATATTTTGACACCGACGATTACTATAATATGGTGCTCGGCTACGGCGATACCGGCAAAGACAAGCTCGTTGATAACAGCGATGAGCTCAGATGCATTGTCTATAAGAATAACGGCCCGTTTGATATGGATTATGAAACTTTCTACGGACTCTATTCAAGAAAAAGCCCCGATATCTGCACAATAGTTGAATAATGCTTTTACGGCAATAAAAAAGCTCGCCCTCAGGCGAGCTTTTTTGTATATTTTTCAGGCGTTTTTGGGTTTGATAATGGTTATATCCCTAATCATATCGGCATTTATAATGCTGATTTTTTTCTTGTCTTCGACTTTGATCCAGTTTTCTTCCACGGCGATTATCGTGCACTGGCGCGCAAAGGATTCATTGAAGCAGGTGACAATCACATCTTTTCCGACAAGATCGGTTATCATATCTATGGTCACTTTTGTTTTCCTCCCTCTCTTTTTTCTGAGTATTCTGTCATATATGAATTTGTTTCTCGCGGGGATTATGATAAGCATAATCACTATCGCGGCCATTATCATAGACCAGTAGGCCGTCATACGTCCACCACCGGATTCACAATACTCTGATAATAATCATCCGGGGTAATTATCGCATCATACACAGAGTAGATATTAAATGCGCATAAGTATGTTCCCTGTCTCGCTCCCTTTGACAGGATGTCAAATGAATACGGGAAGACGATATCGTCCGATGAACTGAGGCAGAAATCATTCTCGTCAAAAAGCCCGTCCAGTATTTCGTGCTGTTCTTCCGAAAGAGGAATGCCGCCTCTGATTGAATAGGAAATATCGGCTTCATCGTGAATTGCCTGTCTGACTGCCTTCTCGGGTTCCTCAGCACCCGGAGCGTAGAGATCGCTCAGACGGAGCTGTTTGCCGTTTGCGAGAGAGAAGGAGCGGCCGATTGTCGTGCCTGTTTCACTGTCGGGGTTGATTCCGGTCTTTTTTGTTATGAGATAGGAAACAGCGGTGGGAGAGCGGTCATACTCTTCGCAGTTTATTATTGTAACCGTTACACCGTCTATGTCATATTTTTCTTTGTAATCATCGGTATGCTGCAGATTTGTTTCTATAATGTCCTCTTCTTCACGGAGATACATTTTGAACCAGTTGTTAATCTGCTGCTCGACTATCCGGGATTCTTCGCATTTTATTACCGGGTAAGTAACCTCCAGGCGGGCGACTGTCTCTCCGTCGGGCAGGCTGAAATCTTTCTCATATTTTTCGAAAGATGAGTCAAAATCCACTCTGTTATTTTCCTGAGAGCCGCCTTTGTACGACGGCTTAAGGGAGCAGGAGCAGAGTGATATTATTATGATAATTGCGCCCGTCAGGGCCAGCACTTTCTTCATGGCTTCACCTCACGATTAATTCCAGTCATTGCTCAGGTGCTCGTCTTTTCCGCTCATCATAAACGCGGGGTACTCCGGGTTTGCGGAGATTACCGGTTTATCGGCCGTAATCAGCCATACGACAAAATCTGCATAGTCGGTGCCGTATGAGCCGGAAACATGGGGAGCTCCTTTTATGAGCCAGGTGCTGTCGGGATAAAGAGCCGTAGATGTGTCACAGACCTTATCGGGAGAAACATACGGGGATTCTTTTACGTCAAGAGTCTCTCCGTAAGGGGCGATTGTTGCGTGGCCGCTCATCAGCGGGGTTTCAAGGGCCTGGTCGCCGTTTACATAGCTTCTCGCGTAAACCGGGGCAACGGGTGAATTATAAGTTGCCGCGACCGCGACTTCAACGCCGCCCTCAACCGCTTTTTTAATCATGGCGTCTCTGTTTTTCATCATTTCCTGAAGCTCTTCGGTTTTTGCGATGAAAGCGGCTCTCTTCTCTTTTAAACCGGGTCTCTCGAACATATATTTTATGCAGGCATCGTAATCCTCGGGCAAAATAAGCGCCCAGACCGAAAGCATATTGCCGAAGATGGGGCCGAGCATCTCGTCATAAACCTGGTCCTTGTTGTTTGTGACAAATTTCATCGCGAGATCAGATACCGCCTTGAAAACTCCGGTGAATTTCAAAGCCTTCATCAGCCCTTTATACAGGAAGTTGTCATTCAGATTATTCAGGAAAGCGTAAAGGGTTTCGGGTGTTATCTCAACGCTGCCCTGAAGCAGGTCGGATGTGACGTATGTGCCGCACCAGGTGGAAGACAGGAAAACAAGACGGTTGATATTGTCAAATCCGTATTTCGTAAGATATGCAACGGTCATCACACCGCCCATACTCGCCGATATGATATTGACTTTATCGCAGTTATGGTCCTTCATTGCCCTTTCAACAGTCTCTCTGACCTCGACGGCAATATCAAGAGGACTCATGCGCCAGTCATAGTTGAAATAATATACGTTTTCGCCGCCTATCGCTTCGGATACCGTTCTTGTTATGCCGTATTCATAGGGCTCTCTCGAAAGGAGCTCGGGATAATTGCCTGCAGCAAGAGGGAATTTCTCTGTACCCACATTATATTTTGACGAGCCGTCTTCATTGCAGGCATACCCGCCGAAAATTTCATTGAGCTCAACAATAAGCTTGCGGGTCGCTTCCTGTCTGTCGTTTTTAAACAGTTTGATTGCGGCCGCTTCGCCGACGGCTTTGAGTATTTTGCCGATATTGATATCGCCCATGCAGTTATGCTGACTGTCGGTTCCGTAATCGATGTAGAGACCGGTGAAATCCATGCCCCTGATGATGATTACCGGGTAATCGCCCGCGGCTTTCAGCTTTGGGGACGGGCTTTCTTTTTCCGCGGCAAAAGCCGGAATGCACATACCCGCCGCAAGAATTACGGCCAGAAGTAAGGAAATGATTTTTTTCATTTTATGACCCCCTTAGAATCCGAGTATATAATATCATAAAAGGAAGCCGAGTTCAATCAAAAATAAAAAATACTCCGCATCTGCCGATGCGGAGCACTTTTTCAGAAATCAGAAGTTGAAGAAATTTCCGAGGAAAACATTTACATACTGCCAGATGGGGTTCCAGATAGGAGCAGCCATATCAAGCAGCTTTGCAACTGTTGTGGTGTCAACTGTTCTCAGGTCGAAATTCTCGGCAAAGTATTTTACCATTGTAAAGATAAGATCCTGGATACCCGAAGTATCTGCCGATGAAATAGCGTCTGAAAGCTGAGTCATAATTTCCATAAAATTGTCCCCCTTTTAATTTTAGGTATTTTGTATTATATTCACATACGTGAAAAAAGTCAATGGACAAATTGTGAATTTTGAACAGATTATTCCCGGATGCAATAATCCTTATATCTGTCTACAAGCTCTGTATCCGCAGTAATATCAAGATACAGCCCGTCTGCGCGGTACTCTTCGCCGGCAATGACTCCGTCTTTTCTCATTGCCGCGGCGGCGGCGCCGTCACTGTAGGGAATGAGCACTTTAACCCTGGCTCTTGACGGAGGAAGCGCCTTTGAAACCGCCTCAAGAAGAGTGTCGATTCCCTCTCCGCTGAGAGCGGAGATTCTGACGGAATCCTTGATATTGAGCGGAACGGAATCCGACAGGGGAAGGTCGCATTTATTTAATACCGTGATTACCGGCTTTCCGCTGCAGCCGAGCTCGTCAAGCAGTTTTTCGGTCACTTCAAGATGCTCGGGGCACTCGGGATCGGAAGCGTCGCAGACATTGAGAATCAGTTTTGCGCTGACTGCCTCTTCAAGCGTTGACTTGAATGCCTCAACGAGGTTGTGGGGCAGACGCCGTATGAAACCGACGGTGTCGATGAGCATAATCCGTCTGCCGTCGGGCAGAGTGAGAGCCCTCGAGGTCGGGTCGAGAGTTGCGAAGAGCTTATCCTGCGCGAGAACTCCCGCCTCGGTGAGATGATTCATGAGAGTAGATTTTCCGGCATTGGTGTAACCGACGATGACGACGGTTTCCACTCTGTCTTTTTCGCGCCTCGCCCTTGTGAGATTGCGGCGTTTTTCGAGCTCCGCGAGCTCATCCTCAAGAGTCTTGATTCTTCTGCGGATGTGCCTTTTGTCGCTCTCAAGCTTTGTTTCGCCCGGCCCTCTGGTGCCGATACCGCCGCCCAGTCGCGAGAGCTTATGACCCTGCCCGATAAGTCGCGGCAGATTGTATTTCAGCTGAGCGAGCTCCACCTGCAGTTTGCCCTCGTTGCTGACCGCCCTCTGGGCGAAAATATCAAGAATCAGCGTTGTCCTGTCAATCACACGCAGGTCGAGAACATTTTCCATGTTTCTCTGCTGTACGGGCGAGAGCTCACTGTCTGCTATGACGACGTCAATCTCATTGTTTTCGCAGAATTCCTTCAGCTCGTCAAGCCGTCCGCTTCCGAGAAACAGCGCTCCGTCGGGCCTGTCTCTCTTTTGCGAAACGAAACCGGCAACCTGAGCGCCGGCAGTCATTGCCAGCTCCTCAAGCTCCGCGAGAGAAGAATCGCAGTCATATTCTCCCGTATCCACGGCAACAAGCACCGCTTTTTCGGGCTCCTGTTTGTTTTCATATAATTCCATAGTTTTATATCACGGGCTGCCGCAATTGCGGCAGCCCTCTTCAATTATTATTTTATTTTCAGGGTTTCCGCCTCGATTATCCTGCTGTCTTCGGAACCGGTATAGATTATCTCAACGCTGTCTCCCTTGTTGAGTATAACGGCATCCTCCGCCTTTGAAGCGGCAATGGAGTAGTAGAAGTTGTTTGTATCAACTTTGATGTAGTAGTAGCTTTCGCCGCCTTTGACAGCAGTTCTGATATCGGTGACCTTGCCGCTGACGAAGCCTTTTCCGTCTTCGGTTTCGGGCTCGGTTGAGGTGCTCTTTCCGGGAATTACGTCGCTGTCGCCGTCACCCTCTCCGTTGACGATATCCGTTATCTCATCGGGGTTGATATCAACCTTGATGCCGGTGCTCTCAAGAGCTTTCTTGTAGATGGAAAGACACTCCGCGAGGTCTCTGCCGTTTGCGCCCATCTTGTTGTTGTTATACTG
>CADBOL010000119.1 GCA_902796295.1 Oscillospiraceae bacterium | reverse complement strand
GATTCAGTATGGGCGATACAGCCGTATATGACCCTGATGTACCGCTTGAAATTGATGTGAAATGCGCTTATCCGGTGAAAACCGTTCTTGTTACCGATAAGGGCGAAAGAGAAATAAAAGAAGACTCCTTAAAAATCGAAAAGACAAAATTCGCATATATCAAGGTTTACAAAAAACACGGCAGAAAAATCCGCGCGGTATCAAACCCGGTTTACTTTGATTAGGAGGAGAGAAAATGGCACCTGAAAATTCACTTGCAAAGACCGTCAGGCCCG
Organism: Oscillospiraceae bacterium; assembly: GCA_902796295.1. Lineage (GTDB taxonomy): Bacteria > Bacillota > Clostridia > Oscillospirales > Acutalibacteraceae > CAG-177. Next base: position 2,810 of record CADBOL010000119.1, on the reverse strand, counting down.
CGAGATACGGTTTCGCGATGTTCGGCACTTCCATTCCAATCAATATGTTCAAATCCTTCGCGGCAATCTATTATGTGGATATGCTCGGGCTGGATATGAAAAAGTATTCGCTCGTTCTCTTTATCTACACATTCGTTGACGCGATTGACAATCCCGTTTACGGTTTCCTCTCGGACCGCACAAGAACCAAATGGGGCAGAAGACGCCCCTGGCTGCTGATCGGCACTCCCCTGCTTGTGCTGTTCTTTATCCTTTTCTACAATGTTCCCGCTTTTGTGCAGAGTGAAAAGGGTATGCTCTTTATCTATATGCTGCTGATGTATATTCTCACGGGCACACTCGATTCTCTGGTAAACGCCAACTACGGAGCGCTTTTTCCCGAGCTTTTCAGAAGCGATGATCAGAGGGCAAAAGTAAACGGCTTCCGCCAGATTTGCCAGCTTTTCGCAATGGCGATAAGCATCGCGCTCACACCGGCCATTGCGGGCGCAATAGGTTACAGACTCACATCACTTATTTACGGCGCAATCGCTCTCGCGGTTATGATGTATTGCTTCTTCGGCTGCCGTGAGAATAACGCGGTAATTGAAGAGAGCGAAAAACCCGGACTTATAAGCAGCATTGCCGCTTTGCTCAAAAACCCGAAATTCTGGATTTTCGGCCTCGCGGGCGCCTTCTACTCGGCGGCATTTTCACTTGTTTCTCAGGCGGTTTCGTTTTTTGTGAAATACACGCTGAAACTCGGCGGAAATATGACAACCGTAATGCTCGGCGTGGTGCTGGTGGTTGCGGTCGGCGGCATACTCTTCTGGTCGAGGATTGTTAAGAAATGGACAGTTATGAAGGTCTGGCGCACGGGGCTCCTGATTATGGCAGTCAGCTTTATTCCTCTCTATTTTGTCAGCAGCCTTGTGCCTGCAATTATATGCGCGTGCTTTGTCGGCTTCGGCGTAGGCGCCTGCCTGACAACTATGGACTGTATCGGCGCAAAGATAGTTGACGATGACTATGCCAGATACGGCATCAAGCGCGAGGGAATAATGAATTCGCTTATGGGTGTTATGAACCGCCTCAACGGTCTTTATACCTCAATGGCGTTCTATTTCGCGTCAAGCCGTTTCGGATTTATCAGCGGAGATGAGCCGGGCGATAATCCTGCTATGGCGGCGAGAATCCTTCTCTGCGTTTTCCCCGCTGTCGCCATGATACTCGCCTCTGTTATCGGCCTGTTTCTTAAATTCCCCGAAATGGATAAAAAGGATGAGTAAATATTTAATTATAAACGCGGATGATTTCGGATATTGCCCGGAGCAGAATGAGGCGATAAAAGAGCTGCTTTCGAAGAAACTGATCAGCTCGGTTTCCGTGCTTGCCGTTGCTCCGGCGTTTGATGATGCCGCCCGTTGGCTTAAAGAGAATAAAATCTCCGCAGGAGTACATCTTACCATTAATTCGGACAGTACCGAAAAGCCGTGGAAGAGTATTACGGGAAACACACATCTCGGCAAAAGCGGAGCGCTGTATCATAGCTCAAAAGATATTACTCTGCACGCGACACACAAATCCGTGCGCGCCGAGCTTGAGGCACAGTATGATAAAATGATTGAAGCGGGCATTGAAACCGATCACGCGGATAATCACTGTGGCACGCTTTACGGCATCAACATGCGCAGATTCTATAATGACGCCTATGGCTTCTGCGGCGCTCATAATCTGCCATACCGTTTTCCGAAAACTCCCGGGTTCATTGGTCGTCAGCTCGGCAAAGCGCCTCCTTCAGTCATACTGAAGCTCCATAAAATGCTTGTGGATAAAGCAGCCGGATACGGTGTCAGGCTGATTGACGACCTTATTTCCAACCCGTGGAATATGGAACGTATCGGAAACTATGAAACCCTGCGCAGGTGGTATCTTGATTCCCTTGACAGCTGTGCCGACGGCGTGACAGAGATGTTTCTGCATCCCGCCATTCCGCTATGTGATGAAAAAACGGAGTGGACCAAAAGAGTTTTTGAGTATGAGCTTCTGAAAAGCGGCGACCTGCTTCAGAAAGCGGAAGATAACGGTATGACGGTCATTTCGTGGAAACAGATTTAAACCCAAATCAGGTCCGCAGAATTCCTGCGGACTTTTAATAGCGGCGGATACTTCATTTTATTTATTGATTATCCGCACACGCGTGTGTTATAATAAATAAGATACGGGCGGTGAGTATTTCACAATCCGGACCCGGGCAATATGCGAGGACAATATGAACAGGCATGAAACAGCTGACTATATAACGGACACTTTCGGTGTCTCCGGTGAAAATCTGTGGGTGAAATTTCCCGAATACCTTGTTTTCCGAAACAGGAAAAACAAAAAATGGTTTGCTCTCATAGCAGATGTTGAAAAGAGCAGGCTCGGGCTGCCGGGAGACGGTAAAACCGATATCATCAATCTGAAATGCGACCCGGTTTTTATCGGCTCGCTTATACATAATAAAGGCTATCTGCCCGCTTATCATATGAATAAGAATACGTGGATAACGGTTTTGCTTGACGGCAGTGTTGATGACAGTGAAATCAAAGACCTTATCTGCCTTAGCTACGAAATGATTGAAAAGAGAAAGTGAACGGAAAACCGCCGCGCGGCTGTTCCCGATTTAAATACTGATTAGGGAGATAAATACAAATGAAAAAGACTTGCAGAAACTGCGGATATAAAACAGAAGAGAAAGATCTCAAGTGCCCGATTTGCGGCGGTCCTCTCTTCTTTGACACCGGCGCCGCCGACAGCTGCAACCCGGCAGAGGAAAAAGAGTGGAACAG
>CADBOL010000118.1 GCA_902796295.1 Oscillospiraceae bacterium | reverse complement strand
GATACGGGGAGGATACTGTTTCCGCCTCCTGTGAGGTTAATGTCACGTCAAAGCGGCCGTTTGCTCACCTCTTTTTGTCGTTTAATTATGAATTCAGCAAGCTGGGTGATTACTATTATTCAGACAACAGCAATGCCTGGCAGAGACCGTTCGGATTCATAAGACTTTATGATATTGCTTCACAGCTTATCGGATATCAATACGACTTTGCGCGCGTTGTTTTCAACTACGGCAATAAGGACTGGTTGGTCGAGTTCTGGAAAGGTCAGTATGCCTTGTTCCAGTACGGCGGTGAAATCGGTGTTTATACAAAATATGCCACCGGGTTCGGCGACACGGTTGCTTCCGTATATAACTGCGCGGGCCGTGAAGACTGGCTCGATATGGAGATGACGCTTTACCAGCAGCAGTCCGACGGATCCATGATCCGTGTATTCACACGTGACTACGGCAAGTATTGGTGGTGCGACGGTTACAGAATAGGCAGGATTCAAAAAACCAAGCCGGCTGCAGAGCTGCAGATGGTAAGCCGCATCACGCTTAAAGATGAAACGATGGCCGCCGCATTTGCGGAAGGAATGAAATCCTGCGGATTTACGCAGATCAGTGACCGCAATCACCTGAGAGATGACACATTCTTCCTCGACGGCTCCGACGTTTATTTCATCTGGCGCAATCTGACCGAATCTCAGAATCTGATTCCGCTGCCCGGCGATGTGGGATTAGGCAGCCTCGTACAGGTGTTTTTCGCAGGAATAAGTCTTTTTGGCGAGGCCTTAGGCAGCATCTTCAGCGGATTATTAAGCAGTCGCTGAGCTTAGATAAAAGAATAATAACAGGCTCGCGGTTTTGTAGACCGCGGGCCTGTTTTATGTCTTGACGTTATTTGAATTACGGATTTATTTTATCAGGTCATGCCCGAGAATATAATTGACGGTTTCATCCACGGTTGTGAAAGCCAGAGCGACAGATGTGTCTGCGGCGCCGTAATATATGGCTATTCTGCCGGTGTCAGCATCAGTAAGAGCGGCGCAGGGGAAGACCACATTCGGTACATCGCCCACCGTTTCATAGAGCTCGTGCGGGGCGAGCAGGAAACTGTCCGCTCTGTGCAGAACCTTCCAGGGTTCATTTATATCAAGGATTGCCGCGCCCATACTGTATGTGAAACCGTTGCAGCTTGTGAGCACTCCGTGATAGAATGCCAGCCAGCCTATGTCGGTCTCAATCGGGGTGGGGCCGGCACCTATCTTGGTCATTTCCCAGTTTTTGACCGGGCTCATAACAAACCTGTATTTGCCCCAGTATTCAAGGTCTTTGCTTCTCTGAATGAAAATATCGCCGTAAGGGGTGTGGCCTCTGTCGCAGGGGCGTACAAGCATCATGTATTCTCCGCCGATTTTTCTCGGGAAAAGAACGCCGTTGCGTGCTACGGGATAAGTCGCATCCTCAAGCTGCTCCCAGTTTTCAAAATCTTCGGAGACAGCGACGCCGATTGTCGTACCCTGAGGCGTGAGATTTACCCATGAAAGATAGTATTTGCCTTCGATTTCGCATATTCTCGGGTCGTAGCCGTGAAAGATTACTCTTTCATTCAGCTCCCAGTTTATTGCGTCTTTGCTGTATCCGGTGACTATGTTGTGATATCTAGTCCTGTCATCAACTCTGAATACACCGGCAAAGCCGTCTTTATAAGGCAAAACCGCAGAGTTGAAAATGCTGTTTGCAAAATAGAGATTATCCCTTGTGATAATAGGATTTCCCGTGTATCTCCATACGGGGTATCTGTATCCTTCGGGCTTTTCCTGCCAGGGGATGTTTTTCATTGATGCACCGAGTATTTTAGCCATAGTTTCACCTTTCCGTGTTTATTATTTCAACTGAGATTATACAATTTAAAATATGGTTTGTAAAGAAAAATCTTATATTACCGGCCTTATGAATATGCCGAATTCAAACGGATCGTAATCCCATTTTCTTTCGGGTTCAAGCTGCTCGAATACTCCTCTTCCGCCGCGTATATCCATCTTGTAATCGAGATATACACAGGTCTTATTGCTCACGGGCAATTCGTCATTGTGAAGAGTATGCTCAATCTCTTCCGGAGTGTAGGGGGAGGCGTTGAATATGAATTCCTTTCCTTTTACAGGGAAAAATTCAAGTCCCTCTCCGTTTTGGTTGTAAACTCCGGCCTCGCGCGTACCGAAATGCGCGCCGTTTTCAACGGGCTTGATATACGGTACAAAGTTTGACACGGTGTCTGTTCTGAATCTGCCGTATCGCTGAGCTCTGTGCCTGTCAGCGTATGCCTCGCCCGGCCCTTTTCCGAAATATGTCATATACGAGTATTCTTCCGGCAGAGTCAGTAAGAATCCGAGACGCGGCAGGCGGATATTCATTTCTTTGAGCAGCGGCCTTGTTTCTCCCGCTATCGAGATTTCAATCCCGTCGGGATAAAAGCCGTATGTTATCCTTCCGTCAATCACCGGCAATACTGAAGCACCGCCCATACTGAAGTCACAGACACATCCGGCGTATCCGTCACGGGTGCTGATTTCCCGGGATTTTATGAGAAGCTCTGCAGAATCCATTGAGGCGGATTTGCAGTCATTCATTCTTTCACGCTCATTGTTTCCCGGGGCCTTGATTATATTTATGCGGATGGGGGAGAGCAGCAGCTCTTTGCCGTCTGCTTTTATTGACGTTATTTCGCCGAAGGGCTTGTCAAGCGTGAAGACGGTTTTTCCGCTCTTAACGGTGAAATACCTTCTGCTGTCTTCAGATAAGATTTCGCCCTCAGCGTGTGAAATGATTTCTTCCCCGGATGAGAGCTCAAACTGATTGAATCCGGCGGTATAATCCTTTTCCGCCCACTCGCAGGCCTCTTTCCTTAACAGATAGACAGTGAGAAACACATTTTTGCCCTGCGGGATTTGTAATCCCGTCTCAAATACCTTTGAGCTCTGCGGAGCGATGCCGTCTGTTCCGATTACAGCCGAATCAATGACTTCGCCGTCTTTTTCAAGGTCTGCTCTGATATACATATCGTCAAGAGAAGTGAAAAATCTTCTGTTGAATACAGTCAGCTTTCCGTCTCTGAAAGAGCTTTCAAACGGCTCATATGCCTTTTTGAGATCATAGTATCCGGGGCGCGGCTTCCTGTCGGGAAACACCGCTCCGTCTATGCAGCAGATTCCGTCATTCGGCCGGTCTCCGAAATCGCCGCCGTATCTGTATTTCCCGCCGCCTGTATAAAGAGCATGGTCTGCAAATTCCCAGAAACATCCGCCCCAGACTGCGGGATATTTTCTGAATAAATCGGCGTGAGCGTGAATGTCGCCGGTAGTCATTGAGCAGGCAAATTCGCAGAAGAAAAACGGCTTTTTCGAATACGGGTCTTCCGCGTATTTTTCGGTATAATCGAGGGGCGCATACATTCTGCTCTCAACATCGGAAATATCGGCGAAGTTTTCTCCTTCGGGCACCGCCTTGAATTCAAGATGGGAGTTTTCATAGTGAACTATCGCGTTTTTATCGCGGCTCTTGATGTATTTTCTCATAGCCCTGTGGTTTTTTCCGCAGCCCGATTCGTTGCCGAGAGACCACATAATCACGCATGGATTGTTTTTATCACGCTCATAGAGGCGCTTTGCCCTGTCAACATAGCTTTCCTCCCACTCATCATCGGTTGATAGCTTTGACCAGCGCATCCAGTCCCAGGTATCCTTGTATTCAAAGCCCATTCCGTGAGTCTCGATATCCGCTTCATCCACAAGCATAAGGCCGTATCTGTCGCACATTTCGGCAAACAGGGGGCTGTTCGGGTAGTGTGAGGTTCTCACGGTGTTGCAGTTTGCCCTTTTGATTAAAAATATATCGCGCTTCATCTGCTCTTCAGTCACACAGTATCCCGTTTTCGGGTCGCTGTCGTGGCGGTTCACACCGTAAAGCTTTAGCGGGCGCGAGTTGAAATAAGCGACATTGCCTTCAAAGCGGATTTCCCTGAAACCGACATTAAAAGGTATAGCTTCGTTTCCTTTGATTATGATTAATCTGTAAAGATTCGGTTCTTCGGAGCTCCATAGGAGCGGATTACCGACCGAGAATTCTTTTGCGTTAAATTCCGTCTTTTCTCCGCCGGGAGAGTAAATCACTGCGCAGTCAAAATCAGCGCTTTCGATTTTTATCTCCGCCCTGTCATAAGAGGGGGAGAGAGTGTATTTTATGTGTATGTCGCGCAGAGCGTCCGCATCTCTCTCAAGTATATAGACATCACGGAATATACCCGACAGGCGGAACATATCCTGATCCTCAAGATAACTGCCGTCACACCATTTCACAACAAGCACATCAATCCTGTTTTCTCCTGTGAGAATACAGTCCGTAATATCGATTTCGCTTGTGCAGTGTGAAACCTGACTGTAAGCGCTGAATTCTCCGTTCACAAAAAGATAAAAGCATGATGATACTCCCTCAAAATTCAGGAAGTATCTTTTTCCTTCTTCCTTTTCAATCTCAATCACGCGTGAGTAATGACCGCATGGGTTCCCGGCAGGAAGATACGGAGGGTCAACAGGGAAGGGATATCTCAGATTGCTGTATAGCGGAGGGTCATAGCCCCTGCCGGTATATGTCTGCCAGCAGGACGGCACATCAATCTTTTCGGTTAAAGGAGTGCTGATAAAATCATCTTCAATATCTTCAAATGAGCGGTAATATCCGAAATCCCACTCTCCGTTCAGCGATATGAAATATGCCGATGATTCGCGGCGGCCTTCAAACGCTTTCCGTTCCGATTCATAAGGGATATAATATGCGCGGGGCTCCTCGCAGTTTATATGAAGGTGATTCAGCATCTTGTGATAAGCGGTTATACTCATTTTGCCTCCTCCAGTATTTCATAAAGATTATCAAGAGCCGTTTTGAATTGCAGAGTGTCTGTGCCCGAGTAGTTTATGAGCAGACCGTGTCTGTATGCGGGCGGCGTTTTTACTCCGCTGTGATAATAATCTGAGATGAAAGCGGCTTTGATGCCTCTCATTTCAAGTTTCTTTTTTATCTCACTCTCCGGCATATCCGTTTTAAGATTGAGCGTGAAGTGAAGACCGGCATCGGATTCACTCAGCCGGGAAATTCCGGCCGCCGGGTGAGAACGGTATTCGTTCAGAAGCTCGCTGCGCAGCAGCTCATAGTATTTTTTAGTCCTGCTCAGATGCCTTTCAAAATATCCCTTTTCGATAAACTCCGCAAGCAGATACTGCTCAAATGAGGGCACG
>CADBOL010000117.1 GCA_902796295.1 Oscillospiraceae bacterium | reverse complement strand
CCTATTTTCAGATCATATTTATTCTTTGATGTGTTTTTGGGAATTGTGACCGGATAATTCCCGGTAAAACACCCGTCGCAGAAACAGACATCTGCACCCTCCGCTATTTTGTGAGTGGCTTCAACAGACAGATAGCCGAGCGAATCGGCGCCGATAACTTTTGCGATATCTTCAACCGTATCATATTTGCATGCAATCAGATTCTCTTCGCTGTCAATGTCTGTTCCGAAATAGCACGGATGCCTGAAGGGGGGAGAGGAGACACGAAGGTGCACTTCTTTTGCTCCGGCGGAGCGAAGCAGCCGGATTATCCCCGCGCAGGTAGTGCCGCGGACTATTGAATCATCAACCATTATGACTCTTTTATTGTTGACGCTCTCCTTTATGGCGTTGAGCTTTAGCTTCACCGTGTTTTCCCTCATCTGCTGTGATGGCTGTATAAAGCTTCTGCCGGTATATTTGTTTTTAATGAAACCGACACCGTAGGGGATTCCGCTCTCCTGAGCGTAACCGAGCGCCGCATCAATTCCCGAATCGGGTACTCCTATTACAATACCGGCGTCAACAGGGTGCTCACGGGCTAAAAATCTGCCTGCGTTTACTCTCGCGTGATGAACGGAAACGCCGTCAATAACGGAATCGGGTCTCGCAAAATAAATATACTCAAAGACGCACATACTGCTTTCGGATTTTTTGCTGCAGTGAGTCGTGATTGACTGAATCCCGTCTTTTGAAAATACAACGATTTCACCCGGCCTTATATCCCGGATGAATTCCGCGCCGACAGCGTCAAGAGCGCAGGATTCGCTTGCCGCGCAGTATGCCCCGCCGGGTATTTTACCTATACAGAGCGGCCGGAAACCGTTAGGGTCGCGAAAAGCAATCATACTCGTCGCGGTCATAAGGATGCAGGAATATGCTCCCTTGATTGTACCCATTGTTTTTTCAACAGCCTCGCGTGTGCTTAAGCTGTTAAGACGGTTTTCAACGAGTGAATAGGCAATTGCCTCGGTATCGGATGTGCCGTGAAAAATACCGCCCGAGAGCTCGATTTTACTGCGTATTTCATCGGAATTTGTCAGATTGCCGTTATGAGCGAGCGCCAGGTTGCCTTTGATATGACGTATTACAAGAGGCTGAATATTGTTTATATCCTTTCCTCCCGTTGTCGAGTAGCGCACATGCCCGATGGCCATGTTTCCATTTCCGAGACGGCTGAGTTTTTCGGCCTGAAACACTTCCGAGACAAGCCCGTCACCTTTATAGTGAGTGAAGACTCCGTCGCTGTTTACCGCGATGCCGCACGCTTCCTGACCTCTGTGCTGCAACGCGTGCAGCCCGAGATAGACAAGGCTTGCAACATCTTCGGTCTTATCGCCGAATATTCCGAATACTCCGCATTCTTCATGTAATGAGTTAATCATAATACTCCTAATTCGCAGTGTAAAGGTTTGCATACGGTCTTGATGTTTCGGGTATGAGCTTCATAAAAGGTTTTTTCATTATTTCATCATAATCCGCATCAAAGTATCTGCAGTATTTCTTCACGTATTCATCGAGTTCCTTATTATCCTCATCACTCAGAGATACCGCTTTGATATTGGGTGAAAGATTTTCTTTGGGAAATGCTCCTCTTACAAAGATTTTGCCGCCGTGCATTCCCGAGGAGCAGTGTGTTCCGAAAAGCTTCTCCCCGCGTTTGAGATTAAGTCCCAGCAATACTATCGTTCCGCCCGCCATATATTCGCCGAGAAACGATCCCGCATTGCTTCCTATTACCAGCACGGGCTTCATTGAGCGGAATTCTTTCATATGAATTCCGCCGCGGCAGCAGACATTGTCTCTGACATATATCTGACCGTCACGCATGCCGTACCCGAGCGCGTCTCCGGCGTGGCCGTGAATTATTATTTCGCCTCCGCCCATCGTGTTGCCGACGGCATCCTGCCCGTGACCGTGAAGAATTATTCTTCCGCCGTTGAGGCAGAAAGCAAGGTCGTTGCCTGCTGTGCCGCGGATTTCAAGAGCTTTGCCTTCACTCAGGGCGCAGCCGAGATATCTCTGGCCGTTGACTTCTGCTACGGTTACCTTATCTTTTGAAAGGAACTCTGTATTGATTTCGTTATTGACTTCGGTATATCCTCTGATTCCGGCTGTGATACTCATAAATCAAGAGCCCCTTTCATTCTTTTATTTCTTTCGGCTTTTCCGAAAATAAACGGATCGGGAGTACCGGATAAATCTCCTTCCAGAGTTTTCAGATCGGTTTTTGTTTCAATCAGACTCGTGTAAATTCCGGCATTGGCGCTCGAATTGATAAGCACATAACCGACAAGGCGGCTGCCCTCAAATATGAGCCTCTTATAGGAGCTGCCGCTCCTGATAATTTTGTCTGTGTATTTTTTATCCTGCACATTTATAAGTCCGCAGGTGCAGATTCTCAGGCCGTAAAAGTCAATCGCATTGACCGGATAACTTGAGGTGATTCTTATGTCACCGCCCGACATCTGAGAGCCGGCGGCGATTCCCTGATTGACGGCGTTAGGCCAGAGAGCTATAACTCTTCTGCTGCCGTCAAGCATATCAACGGAAACGGCGCAGTCACCCGCTGCATATATATTTTCATCGCTTGTCTGCATGGTTCCGGGGTCGGTAACAATCCCTCTGTTTACTTCCAGACCTGCTTTTTCCGCGAGCTCTGTTTCGGGTCTTACACCGACAGCAAGAATCAGCAGATCGCACGGGAGCTCCTTGCCGTCTTTGAGAGTAACAGAGGTTATTCTGTTTCCTTCGCTCCCGGCCCGGGTGACTGTCTGCCCGAGATGAAATTTTATATGGCCTTTTTCTTCAATATATTTCTTAACCGATTTTGCCGATTTTTCATCGAGTATTGAAGGCAGAATTCTCGGAGAAAGCTCAACGACATCTACGCTCCTGCAGATTTTTGAGAGCCCTTCCGCCGCTTTCATTCCTATCAGTCCGCCGCCGATCACAACTGCTCTCGTCTTTTTATCCGCTGTCTTTTTTATTATTCCGGCTGATTCCAGGTCAAGAAATGTCAGAGCGTTTATTTTGCCCGAAACATTTTCCATCGGAGGGATAAACGGTTTTGAGCCCGTACAAAGACAGAGTTTATCATAAGAATATGTTTTTCTGCCGGCTTTTACTGTTTTGGCTTTTCTGTCAATGGATCTTACCTGAGTTCCGGTAACTATATCGATTCCGGAAGCTTCATAGTATGAGCTTTTTCTCAGATAAATACCGCTTTCTTTTACTGCGCCTTTAAGAAAATAGCTTATTGACGGTCTGCTGTAAGGCAGATATTTTTCTTTTGTGATTACGGTTATTTCGCCGTTTTTGTCTTCTTTTCTTATCTGTTCCGCGCAGGCAAGCCCTGCCGCCGAGGCACCGATTATGATATATTTCATTTTTCTTCGCCTCCCGGTTCAGCATAAATCAGCGCATGATTCGGGCAGTTTTTTACGCATGCCGGCTCGTCATCATTACGGCATAAATCGCATTTGACAGCTTTTTTACCCTCTTTTATACAGCCGTAAGGGCAGACGGCGAGGCAGGTCATACAGCCGATGCATTTATCTTCATTTACATAAACTATGCCCGTTTTTTTATCTTTTGTCATAGCTCCCGTAATGCAGGCTTTTACGCATTTCGGGTCGTCACAGTGGCGGCAGTTGAGCGCCGCGGAAAGGAAATTGTCGCCGTAGACCGTAACCCTTGAGACGGGAGCAGGTTCTTCATATTTGTTTGCCTTAATTATATCTTTTGACTGTGAATGTGCTGATTTGCAGTAAACCTCACAGAGACGGCAGTTGAGACAGAGCTCTTCAATCGCATATATTCTTTTCATTTCACCGCCTCCTATTCGCCCGCATGTCTGATGCCGAGGATTTCGAGTTCTTTTTCGCTTAATCCGATTCCTCTGAGCATAAGTCTGTTTCCCCTGAGGGAATCTATTGAGTTTATTCCCATTCCGCCCATGATTTCTTTGATTTCGTGATTCCACGCGGTTATAAGGTTTACCACACGCTTATACATTATTTCGGGATTCAGCCTTTTTGTCAGCTCGGGCCGCTGGGTTGCAATACCCCAGTTGCATTTGCCCGTGTTACAGGTCTGACACATGTGGCATCCCATTGCAATCAGCGGAGCCGATGCGCAGTAGCAGGCATCCGCTCCCAGAGCAATCGCCTTTACTATATCGGCAGAGCATCTGAAGGAGCCCGCGGCTACAAGAGAAATCTGTGAGCGTATTCCTTCATCACGCAGTCTCTGATCTGAGGAGGCAAGAGCGAGTTCAATGGGAATTCCCACATTATCCCTTATTCTGACAGGCGCCGCTCCCGTTCCGCCTCTGAAGCCGTCAATCGCGACTATATCCGCTCCGGCTCTTGCGCAGCCGGAAACGATTGCGGCGATATTGTGAACGGCGGCGATTTTTACAGAAACCGGTTTTTTATTTCCGGTCGCCTGTTTAATCGCCCATATCAGCTGACGCAGGTCTTCAATTGAATAAATATCATGATGGGGAGCGGGGGAGATTGCATCGCTGCCCTCCGGGATCATTCTTGCGTTTGAAACCTCAACGCTGACCTTTTCACCGGGCAGATGGCCGCCTATACCGGGCTTTGCGCCCTGGCCGATTTTTATTTCAACATATTTTGAGTTATTCAGATAATCGCTGTGTACTCCGAATCTGCCCGATGCAACCTGTACAACGGCTCTGTCGGTAAACGGCTTGAGATCAGGATGAAGTCCGCCCTCACCGACATTGAAAAGCGTGCCGAGTTCTTTTGCCGCCATTGCGAGCGATTTCTGAGCATTGAGACTGATTGAGCCGAAACTCATTGCTGAAAACATTATCGGAGTTTCAAGTATGACCTGCGGAGGCATTTCAACTGTCGATTTGCCTTTTTTCTCAACTGTCAGTTTTTCGGGCTTTCTGCCGAGAATTGTGCGTATTTCCATAGGCTCTCGCAGAGGGTCTATGGAAGGATTTGTTACCTGAGAGGCATTGAGAAGGATTTTATCCCAGTAAACGGGGTAAGGTTTAGGCGTACCCATACCCGAAAGAAGAACTCCGCCTGTTTCCGCCTGGCGGCAGATTTCCTGCTGATACTGCGGGGTCCAGTTTGCGTTCTCTCTGTAATCACAGACATATTTTTCGATTCTCAGCGCGCGGGTCGGGCAAAGATCTACGCATCTGTGACATGCCACGCAGGCATCGGATTGAGATAAAACGGTTTTGCCGTCATCCGAGAAATAATGGCATTCGTTTGAGCACTGTCTGACACAGCATCCGCAGTTGATGCAGAGCTCTCTGTCTCTTATGACAGTGAATCTCCGGGGGATGTAGTTGACTGACATTTAATCATCCTCCCTTTCATCAATTTCAAGCGGCACAAAGACCGGCTCCGCTCCGCTTACCGACCAGACCTTATCCGGATCCGGGCAGATTATTCTTATTGCGCTTTCCTCACTCGCGAAATACGCTCTGCTGCCTTTTGTAGCCGCCGTCAGCGAGCGGAGTTTCAGGCGGTCGTTGATGGCAAGCAGGCCCTTGTTTGAGCCCAGGATTACGGAGAAAGGTCCGTTTACAAGCGCTCCGCTGTAGATGGCGCGCAGATTTGTGAAATACTCTTTGTGCCCGGGTTCCATCCTGTCAATCTCATCCCATTCGGGAGCGGTAAGAACATCCGCGGCAACATTTACCGGCAGACCGTGATGTCTTATAAGATGGTCAAAGAGATAGGTGATAACTTCCGTATCGGTCTGCATTGTGCATTTGTATCCGAATTGCTCTATGTATCTGCGATTGGTGTCATAGCTTGAAATCTCGCCGTTATGTACTATTGACCAGTCGAGTATATTGAAAGGATGGGCACCGCCCCACCAGCCGGGAGTGTTTGTCGGAAACCTGCCGTGAGCGGTCCAGAGATATGCGTCATACCTGTCGAGCATATAGAATTCACCGACATCCTCAGGGTAGCCGACAGCTTTGAAACAGCCCATGTTTTTACCCGAAGAGAAAATATAAGCACCCTCAAAAGCGGCATTGACTTTTGTAACGCACTGTACCACGTATTCACTCTCATCAAGTCGCGAGTTTTTCATCCTCACTCTGTTTACTCTGCCGAAATAGCGCCAGATATCGGGCCCGTTGCTGATTGAGTCAACGGTCTTGGTCGGGATTCTCTCCGCCACATCGATATTGAAATGCTTGAAGAGAAACTCTTCACAGTTCTGGTGTGCCTGAGCGTTTTCATAAAAAATATGAAATGCATACTCATCCTTATGCTCGGGATAGATACCGTAAGCGGCAAATCCGCCGCCCAGACCGTTTGAGCGGTCATGCATAAGAGCTATTGATTTGATAATTTCCGAGCCGTTAATCAGACCGCCTTTTCTGTCAATAATCGCAGCGATTGCGCAGCCTGACGGAATCCTTATCTGCCCTTCCTTTAACATAATCAGACTTCCTTTGTATCAGTTCTTAAAAAGCAATATCCGGGCAGTAAAAAACTGCCCTTAATTGCATAATTTGATAAAATTGTAATCAGATATCGTCCTCGCCCTGGAGCGCATCATAGCCGCGCTCTCCGGTACGTACTTTGACGACGTCATCAACCTCATAGATGAAGATTTTACCGTCGCCTATATTGCCTGTGTAAAGCACCCTGCGAGCCGCGTCAACGACATCCTGCACGGGTACGGCGGAGACGACCATCTCCAGCTTCATCTTCGGATTGAGATTCATTTCCTCGATCTCAACACCTCTGTATTTCTTTATGTTATGACCTTTCTGAGTTCCGCAGCCCATAACATTTGTGACGGTCATTCCCGTAACGCCTATATCGTTCATTGCGTCTTTTACAGCCTCAAATCTTGCGGGATTGAATACCATAACGATTTTGGTCAGGGCCGGTTTGTTCCTTGCGATGTATGATTCAACGGGAACTGCGGCTTCGACCGGCTGTGCCGGAACGAGAGGATTGACATCTTTAGCGTCAGGAAGAATCGCTTTCATTGATGCGGAGGTTGCTACCGCCATTGCAGGCATGAAATCGGCATAAGCGGAGGGAAGATTATGCTCAGTGGCATCAAGCCCTTTGATTTCCTCCTCTTCGCTGACACGAAGGCCGTGGAATTTTTTGATTGCCGTAAACACAATAAGCATTGTGCATACCGTCCACGCCGCCACGCTGATAAATCCGAGAGACT
>CADBOL010000116.1 GCA_902796295.1 Oscillospiraceae bacterium | reverse complement strand
TTATTTGAAATCTCGACTGTCTTATTGCAGATTTTATCGAGAAAATATCTGTCATGTGAAATGATAACAGCGGAACCTTTGTATGACTGAAGATAATCCTCGAGCCATTCAGTGCCGGATATATCAAGGTGATTTGTCGGCTCGTCAAGCAGAATCAGATCCGCTCCGCTGAGAAGAAGCTTGCACATCGAAAGCTTCGAGCGCTGGCCTCCGCTGAGTTTGTCGCAGGTGAGTGAAAACTCCTCATTTGTAAAACCGAGGCCGTTAAGCGCCGACGCGGTCCTGCTCCTGTAAGTGAGACCGCCGTTTTTCTCAAACTCTTCCTGAAGGGCTGACTGCTTATTGATAAGCTCGTCGCGGTCTTCGGGATTTGCCTCGAGCAGAATTGAAAGCTTCTCGAGCTCCGATTCTGTTTCAATCAGAGAAGAAAACGAAACAAGCGCCTCGTCATATACGCTCCTTCTTGAGCCCTGACAGGCGTGCTGTTCAAGATATCCGATTTTCAGGTTTTTGGAGATAAAAACGGAGCCCGACGCCGGCTCAAGCTCACCGGTAATTATTTTAAAAAGCGTTGTTTTACCGGTTCCGTTGGCCCCGATAAGGCCGACGAAATCACGCTCTCCGACATCGAAGGAGATATCATCAAAAAGAACTTCTCCCGCGAAATCCATTTTAATCTTCTGAATTCCGGCAATTATCATAAATCAGATTCTCGTTTCGAGTATTTCCGTATTACCTTCGACGTTGTATTCACCGAATCCGGCGGGGATAAACAGGCTGTCTCCCTTTGCGATTTCAACACATTCTCCGTTACAGCGAAGAGTGCCTTTTCCGCTCATAACAAGGAGAGAAACAAACGATGATGAATCACAGGTATCCGTAAACTCTCCGCTCACGGTATAATTCCATACACTGAATAAATCGCAGGAAACGAGCAGATTTTTCTCATTCGGTTTATTTTCACCCTTTTTGAATTTTCCTTCATATGGGACAGTCTTTGTAACCTCAACTGCATCGGCTACATGAAGCTCGCGCTTATTGCCGTCTTTACCGACTCTGTTGTAATCAAAAATGCGGTAGGTTGTGTTGCTGCTCTCCTGCACCTCGGCGAGCAGTACGCCCTTGCAGATGGCGTGAAGAGTACCCGCATCAATAAAGAAGAAATCGCCGGGCTTAACTTTAATCCTGCTGACATTTTCGAGCAGGCTGCCGTCTTCAACGGAGGATCTGAATTTTTCCTTTGAAATCTCCTCATTGAAGCCGAGCAGAAGCGAGGCATCCTCCTCGCAGTCTATGATATACCAGCATTCGGTCTTGCTTCTGCCTCTGCCTGTTTTTTCGCAGTATTCCTTGGTGGGATGCACCTGCACGGATAAATCGTCCATGGCGTCGATAAATTTAATCAGCACGGGAAATTCGCTGTATTTTTTTATATTTTCGCCGCACCAGAGCGGATCGGTTCCAATGACCTGCGGGAGTGTCTTGCCCGCGTATTCTCCGTCTGCTACAATGCTCGGCCCCATATCGAGGCAGGAGAGCATCCAGCCTTCCGCCGCGTTTGATTTTTCGGTTTCAATACCGAAGTCATCTATAAGTTTTCTGCCGCCCCATATCGTCTCTGAAATATAGGGCTTGAGTCTGAGAATATACTGTGACATAAGCGCCTCCGGGTTCAGAATTTTTCTCCGCAAAAATACCCATTTTATTATATACTCCGTTAAGAAAAAAGTAAACACTTTTATAAAGAATATCAGTATAAAAAATTGTATCAATATTCACGTTATAAGCTTATTAACTTTGTGCAAAAAACAGAAAATAATTCCTGCCTTGACTTTGAATTTTCTCTTTGTTATACTTTTAAATGTAAGGTAACTTTTACGGCGACTGACGGGAGCGAAACCGCGCTTTTCACCGGCGCGTTTTCCGAGTGGAGCACCACTGTGAAGCCGTAAGAGAGAGCGGATTTCCGCCTTTCAAGCCGACCGTCTGGGCGCACTTACTTCAAGGAGCAAGTGCACCCTTTTTAATTTTTTATTTTTCGGAGGTGCGTCATGAAAAAAGTAGGCATCGTGATGGGCAGCGACAGCGATCTGCCTGTCATCAGAAAAGCAACAGACACACTTGACAGCTTCGGCATACCCTACGAGGTCCATATCTACTCAGCACACAGGACCCCGGAGCAGGCAAGAGACTTTGCGCTCGGCGCGGCAGATAACGGCTTCGGCGCCATCATTGCGGCCGCGGGAATGGCGGCTCATCTTGCGGGAGCCATTGCAGCCAATACGGTTTTACCTGTCATAGGCATACCCTGTAAATCCACAACTTTAGACGGCATTGACGCACTCCTGTCAACCGTACAGATGCCCTCGGGAATTCCCGTAGCAACGGTTGCAATTAACGGAGGGGTTAATGCCGCTTTACTTTGCGCTCAGATACTGGCGGTGGAAGACCCGGAGCTGAGAGGCAAACTTGAAGCAAAAAGAGAAAAAGATTCGGCGGCTGTTCTCGCAAAAGACAGCGCTGTTATGGACAGACTCAAGGAGGATAATAACTGATGGGCGGATTTTTCGGAGTAGCATCAAAAAACGACTGTCTCAGCGACGTTTTCTTCGGCACTGACTATCATTCACACCTCGGCACACGCAGCGGCGGAGTCGCCGCCTATGACGGTGAAATAGGTCTTCAGAGGGAGATTCACAACATTTCAAACTCCCCTTTCAGGACAAAATTCGAAAAGATTTTCACCGACATGAACGGCACATCGGCGATAGGCTGTATCAGCGACACAGACCCGCAGCCCCTGCTGATCCGTTCCAATCTCGGAAACTACGCCATCTGCATTGTAGGCGTGATAAACAATAAAGAAGAGCTTATCGACAGATTCCTCTCATTCAGCGGCGGCCACTTCAACGCGATGACAAGCAGCAATATTAACTGCACCGAGCTTGTCGCTGCGCTTATCAATCAAAAGAGCGATTTCACCGAAGGACTCAGATTTGCTCAGAAATCAATTGTCGGTACCGCTTCGATTCTCGTCCTGAAAGATAACGGCAATATTATCGCCGCGAGAGACTTGTACGGAAGGCTTCCGGTAATAATCGGCAAAAGAGAAGACGGTTACGCTGTCACTTTTGAATCCTTCGCCTGTCAGAAACTCGGTTATGAATATGAGAGAGAGCTCGGGCCCGGCGAAATAGTCGAGATTTCTCCGGAATCGGTCGTTCAGCTCTCGCCTCCCGGCAAAAAGAAGAGAATCTGTGCCTTCCTGTGGAGCTATTACGGCTATCCGACCTCAACCTATGAGGGTGTGAATGTTGAAATAATGAGAAACCGCAACGGAGCGATAATGGCGAGGGCAGATAAAGATCTGGAATGCACCAAAGAGATTGATTATGTCGGCGGAGTTCCCGATTCGGGCACGGCTCACGCCATAGGCTACTCAAACAGCGCTCACATCCCGTTCGCAAGGGCATTCATCAAATACACACCGACATGGGCAAGGAGCTTCACCCCCACCGTACAGTCGGAGAGAAACAAGATTGCCAAGATGAAGCAGGTGCCCGTGCTTGACCTTATTAAAGATAAGAATCTGCTCTTTGTCGATGACTCCATCGTCAGAGGCACCCAGCTCAAGGAAACCGTCGAGTTCCTTTACGGAAACGGAGCCAAATCGGTTCACATGCGCTCTGCCTGCCCGCCGATAATGTTCGGCTGCAAATATCTCAACTTCTCAAGATCGACCAGCGACATGGAATTAATAGCCAGAAGAGTCATAGTTGAGCTCGAGGGCGAAGAGGGCTTAAAATATATCGACGAATACTCAGACGGCAGCACAGAGAGAGGCAAAGCACTCAGAGAAACGATATGCAAAAAATTCAATTTCTCCTCTCTTGAATTCCAGACTCTTGAAGGAATAATCGAAGCAATCGGCATAGATGAATGCGAGCTGTGCACATATTGCTGGAACGGAAAGGAATAATAACATGAACCTTAATTCAAAATCCGACAGTTATGCTTCCGCCGGCGTTGATATCACAGCCGGATACAGAGCAGTTGAGCTTATGAAGGCTCATATCGCGAAAACGGCAGTCCCCGGAGCGAGCACCGATATCGGCGGTTTCGGCGGAACGTTTGAGCTCGACTTGACCGGAATGTCAAAGCCTGTGCTTGTAGGCGGCACGGACGGCGTGGGCACAAAGCTTAAAATAGCTTTTCTCATGGATAAGCACGACACGGTAGGTATTGACTGCGTTGCCATGTGCGTCAACGATATTATCTGCAGCGGCGCGAAACCGCTCTTCTTCCTCGATTACATCGCCTGCGGCAAAAACTATCCGGAAAAGATAGCCGATATCGTCAAGGGCGTCTGCGAAGGCTGCATTCAGTCCGGCGCCGCGCTCATAGGCGGAGAGACCGCCGAGATGCCCGGCTTTTATCCCGAGGATGAATACGACCTCGCGGGCTACTGCACGGGAATTATCGACAAAGACAAAATGATCGACCATTCAAAAATGCGCCCCGGCGACGTCATCATCGCTCTTCCCTCGAGCGGAGTACACTCAAACGGCTTCTCGCTTGTCAGAAAAGTATTTGACGTGGAAAACGCCGATATCAAATCACCCGTGGCGGAGCTCGGAGGAAAATCGCTCGGCGAAACGCTTCTCACTCCCACAAAGATTTATGTAAAACCCGTGCTTGCTCTTATTAATGAAGTCACGGTAAAAGGCATTTCCCATATTACGGGCGGCGGATTCTATGAGAATATCCCGAGAAGCATTCCCGAAGGGCTCGGCGCATATATCAACAAAGCCGATATAAGAGTGCTTCCGATATTTGAGCTTCTGGCAAAGACCGGCGGAATCAGCGAGAGAGATATGTTTAACACCTACAACATGGGCGTCGGCATGAGCCTCGTTGTTTCGGCGGAAGACGCTGACAGAGCAATTGAAATACTCAAGGCAAACGGTGAGGACGCTTACATAATCGGCGAAATACACGAATCCGAAAGCAGGATAGAATTATGCTGATAAAAAGAATAATCAACGGTATAAGCGCAGGCATACTGATTTCAATCGGCGGCACCGTCTTTCTCGCCTGCGACAATAAATATGTGGGCGCGGTAATGTTCAGCGTGGCGCTGCTCTGCATCTGCTACAAGGGCTATTCCCTTTTTACGGGCAAGGTCGGATATCTGCCCGAAAAGCACGGCAAAGATGAGTTTTCGGTATTGCTGCTCGGCCTTCTCGGAAACGTCATCGGCACCTCGGCGCTCGGCAGGGCAATCGCTTTCATGAACCCCGCTCTCAAAGAGACGGCTCTCAATATGTGCAATAACAAACTCGCGCTTTCATTCCCCCAGGTGCTTATAAAAGGTATCATGTGCGGCGTGCTTATGTACTTAGCCGTGAGCATTTACAGAGACAAAAAGACACCGCTCGGAATTCTCTTCTGCATCCCCGTTTTCATTCTCAGCGGATTTGAGCACTCAATCGCCGACATGTTTTACTTTGCCGCTTCGGGCATAGTATCACTCAAGGCATTCGGGTTTATCTGGACGGTAATCCTCGGCAACGCCGTCGGCGCGGTTATCATGTGTCTCTTCACTCTCCTTGCGGAGGAAAAGAAAAATGACTGAAAACAAAGCCGATATCGCCGTGCTTGTATCGGGCGGCGGCACAAATTTACAGGCGCTGATTGACGCGCAGAAAAGCGGAATAATAAAATCCGGCAGGATAAAACTTGTAGTTTCAAACAACTCAAGCGCTTACGCTCTGACAAGAGCAGAGAATAACGGAATAAAAACGGCCGTGATACTCAAAAAGGAATGCTCCGGTCAGAGCGAGTTTGAGCAGAAGATAATCGACACGCTCAGGGAAAACGGCATTGACCTGATAGTACTCGCCGGTTTCATGAGCATACTGAGCGAAAACTTCACAAACACATTCAAAGACAGGATTATAAACGTTCACCCCTCGCTTATCCCCTCATTCTGCGGAGAGGGCTTCTACGGGCTGAGAGTCCACGAAGCCGCGCTCAGCAAGGGAGTCAAGGTGACGGGAGCCACCGTTCATTTCGTAAACGAGATACCCGACGGCGGCAAAATAATAATGCAGAAGGCCGTTGAAGTGCTCGACGGCGACACACCCGAGATACTTCAAAGGCGTGTCATGGAGCAGGCGGAGTGGAAAATACTCCCCGCGGCAACCGAGCTTATCTGCGCCGGAATCACGGAGTAGGCACCGCCGGCGCGAAAGCACTCAATTCACGAAAAAAATATTAACATACAGTGGAGGGCAAACTATGGACATTTACAAAATCAATGACATCGGCGAGCTCATCAGAGACAATTCCTATGTAGGCAGAGGAATTGTCGCGGGCAAGTCAAAAGACGGCAAAAAAGCCGTGGCGGCCTATTTCATTATGGGCAGAAGCGCAAACAGCAGAAACAGAATCTTCACCGAAAAGAACGGCGAAGTATTCACAGAGCCGTTTGACGCATCAAAAGTTGAGGATCCGAGCCTGATTATCTACGCGGCAATCAGACAGTATGCGGATAAACTCATCGTCACAAACGGCGATCAGACAGACACAATCTACGAAGGTTTTGAGAAGGGCATCTCCTTCAGCGAAGCTCTCACTGCAAGAGAGTTTGAGCCCGACAAGCCGAACTACACTCCGAGAATCAGCGCCGCACTCTATCTCGGGAAAGATTTTTCCTATGATATGAGCATACTCAAGAGCGCCGACGCCGACGGCACCGCCTGCAACAGATACACGTTCTCCTACCCCTCGATGGCGGGTCTCGGTCATTTCGTTCACACCTATGTCTGCGACGGCAATCCCATCCCCACATTCCAGGGAGAGCCCGAGAGAGTTGAAATTCCCGATGATATCGATGAATTCACCGGCAAACTCTGGGACGCTCTCAATGAGGATAACAAGATATCTCTCTATGTGAGATACATTGACCTCGAGACAGGCAAGGCAGACAACAGACTTGTAAACAAATATAATTAAGGAGAATTAAAATGAAAGAATTCGAACTCAAATACGGCTGCAACCCCAATCAGAAACCTTCAAAAATATTCATGGCCGACGGAAGCGACCTTCCCATTGAAATACTCTCCGGAAGACCCGGTTACATCAATTTCCTCGATGCTTTCAATTCATGGCAGCTTGTAAAGGAGCTCAAAGAGGCTCTCGGTCTTCCCGCCGTAACATCATTCAAGCATGTCAGCCCCACTTCAGCGGCTGTAGGCATTCCTCTTTCGGATACCCTCAAGAAGGCCTGCTTCGTTGACGATATTCCCGAGCTCGACGCTTCACCCCTCGCCTGCGCTTACGCGAGAGCGAGAGGCACCGACAGAATGTGCTCATTCGGCGACTGGGTCGCTCTCTCCGATGTCTGCGACGTGACAACCGCGAAGCTCATCAAGAGAGAAGTATCCGACGGCGTTATCGCTCCCGGCTATGAGCCCGAAGCACTCGAGATACTCAAGACCAAGAGAAAAGGCAATTACAACATTGTGAAAATAGATGAAAACTATGTTCCCGACCCCATCGAGCGCAAGCAGGTTTACGGCATAACCTTTGAGCAGGGCAGAAACAACTTTGAAATCAACGAGGCGCTCCTTTCCGACATAGTCACCGAGAATAAAAATCTTCCCGACAGCGCAAAGAGAGACCTTATCATTTCTCTCATCACCCTCAAATACACACAGTCAAACTCCGTATGCTACGCGGTTGACGGCCAGGCAATCGGTGTGGGCGCGGGTCAGCAGTCGAGAATCCACTGCACAAGACTCGCCGGCACAAAGGCCGACACCTGGTTCCT
>CADBOL010000115.1 GCA_902796295.1 Oscillospiraceae bacterium | reverse complement strand
TGCGTCGGCGGCGGAAGATACCGCCATTCCGACCTATGCAAGCCTTCAGTCAAAATACCCAAACACCGACCCGGACGGCAATTTCTTTTATGTCGGTACTGAGTTTTATGAGGGAGAAAATCTGACAAATCACATAGTTGCTCCCGGAAGCTCCCTGAATGTTAAGCTTTACGCTAAAACAAATTACCAACTTTACGGCGGGCAGTATTATATTGTCATTGACAATAAAAATGCCATTAATGCCATAGAAAGAATCAAAGATGAATCAGGGACAATTATAGATGGGATGACAACGATTAAAGCGTTTAACGGGTCAGGCGCAAAGTTTTATACTATTAAGAATAATGTAGCCACAGTCAATATCGCAGGCGGTTATACACAGGAGGATATTGATAATTGGTTTATTATAGGCATCTATGATACCAAAGCTGCTACAACTCCTAGAATGTGCGCTACCGATGACACCCCGCTGACCGAGTTCAATCTCACTCTCAAATCCGATTTCGAGGGTTCCTTCAATGTGTTCTTTGTTCCCGAATCAATAACTCCTCTTAACGGCGGAGTAGCGGTAACTGCCGGTTATCAGGCAATCAAAGATGCAGCGGCAAAAGGCACTGCCGCCAAACCGGCTGTAGCGGCTGTTGACTGTGAAATACAGGGACAGCAGACTTTCACAGTTTCAAAGCTTGCCGTATTCAAAAACCTTGACGGTACTGTAATAGATGAGCAGGCTCTGGAAACAGGCGACAAAGCCAAAGCTCCTTCTGTTTCAAACATTTACGGCTGGGCTGACGGTAACGGAGACATCGTTAATCCGGATGAAATAGAAATGGGAACAGACTCATTGATATTCACCGCAATTCCGAATTCTTATGAGGTTGATGTAAATCTTATAGGTAACGGCGGTACGATTGACGGTCAGGAAACAAAGACGGTCACGCTTAAAATCGGTGACGGCTTTGATCCTTCAAAATATGCCGCAGTCAGATCCGGAAAAACATTTTACGGATGGGGTATAGGAAAAAAGATAGAAGAGGTTTACAAGTTTACATCCATTAATCCTGTTGACGCTCAGGCTCTTTGGGATGAAAACTTGCTAACTGTTTATGTTCCCACCAATTACACCTATAAAACAGATAAAGACACCGGTATAACTCAAAAACTTCCCGGAAAGCTTGTTCCTCTCTGCCATGTTGTCGGCCTTACCGGTGAAAAGCTCACCGTAGAAAGAGGGCAGGAAATCACCGAGCTCGCTAAAGCCACTCTCCTGGAAAAGGGCGAGGAGCTTACCGGATTCGGATTTGATGTTTTATTTAACGCCCTTGCATCCGTTTATGTAAAGAGCGTTAATTATAACGAAAACGGTCAGGCCGTGGATGCCAGCGGAAATATAAACGTTGATAACGGTTATACACTTGCTTCTATCAGCAACCGTGTAGGTCTCAGCGTCAGCCCCGTTATTTTTGGTCAGACCACAGGTTTGCTCATGCAGATTAGCATCACTAAGAATGTTAGTTTCCATTACCCCGCATTTGATGCAGACGGCAACTGGGACGGCGAATCATGGATAGATTACAGACTTAAAAAAGAAGGCGCGGAAGATGCAACTGTAACAGATGCCGCAACCGGTACCGAGCCCGCCGAAGATCAGTATGAAGACTTCACGGTCACTTATACAACCATATTCGACTTCAGCGATCTTGACGGCGAGAATATAGACTTTGATAAGATCAAGGCCGGCTACTATAAGGGCGCGAGTCCCCAGGGATACCCGCAGAATGACCTTTTCTCCTATGATCCCGAAGAGGGATTTGTGGTAGCTGTTTCAAGACTCAAAACGGTTGATAATGATCCCAACCCGAATCTCAAGTATCACTACTACAACACATTTATTGACGGTCAGGGCAATAAACTTTCAATCACAGACGACAATAAAGTCGATGTAAAACCCGACAACTGCTCAAAGGATGAAGAGGGCAAACTCAGGAAGAATCTCTTTGATGTTTACACTTATCCTATCGAAAGAGAGTATAACTTTGCTCTTAACGCCGTAAAATCGGCAGATGACGATTCAATCAACAAGTATGTTGTTGCAAAGAATTTCAAATACGGCGATGAGATTACCGAGGCCGATTTCGCAGAGATTTACGCAGCTGAAATAGGCGGCGACAAGATAACGGCCGCTGAGCTCAAAAAGGACGGCGTCAAGGTAACTCTCGGCGGTTACTATCTGAATGAAATAGTATTCAACGCGGAAGGTCTTGACGAGACTAACTTTACAAAGGGCGAGACTCTCAAGCTTGACGGTACTCTTATAGACCATCTCAACAGCATCCAGGGCGGATTTACCGATCTCCGCGGCGTCAAAGTAATTACCATTACCGGTATTTTTGAGCCGAGAAGTTTCGATTTCGTTATCAAGTATACCAATGCCGAAGGCAAGGTAGTCGAGCTGACCAAGCTCACATTCAAGGGCAATGAGACATTCAAATTCTCAGAAGTCATGACCGCAGAGCTTCTCAAGAAAGTCAGCGACGACTGCCAGGTCGGCAGGAGAGTTGCCACCAACGGATTCGTTGACAAGGACGGAAATAATATATATGACGTCAAGGCGTTCGAAGGTCCTTACGAGCTCTTTATAAATTATGAAACGGACGACAGAGTTGCGTTTGTGGATTACGCAAACGCCAAGGATGACGGCTTCCGTTCATATAAAGTTCCCTATGGAACAAGGATGTACAGGGAAGACTACGATCCCGACAAAGCAGATACCGAGTACGGCGCCAACGAATACAGATTCAACAAATATCTTGTTTCGGGCGATTCCAAGTTCTCCTCCAAGCCTTTGAAGGAGCAGAAGAAAGATGATGACGGCAATCCGATGTATGAGCCCAAGCTTGTCGAAGCAACAGACACGGACGGCAAAGTCGTGATTGACGAAATCACCGGCAAGCCGAAAATGATACCTGCTAAAGACAAGGACGGCAAAACCATTTATGACGAGACAAAACCCGTCTACAAAGATCCCAAGGGCGAAACAGTAGAGAGGCCCTACAGAAACTGCGAATATATGGGCACCAAGGCTTATCACCTTGATCATCCCGTTTTCAGCTGGGCGGATGTTCCCGATCAGAGCGAATGGATAGAGGGCTATGAGAATGAAGAATGCGAGATTTACACCACCGATATTCTTCAGCTTCAGTGGAAGCCCGACACCGATTTCCTGCTTCGTGTTTATAACACCGACAACGTAGGTCTTCAGCTCTCAATAAGCCCGTTCTCAATCTCAATGGGTATGAACGGCAACATCTATTCGGCTCTCGGCAGAGATTTCAGATGGTATTACTGGGATAATGAAGGCAGACCCTGCAAGAAGGGTGAAGGCATGCTCAACACCAAGCCCGATGAGCAGATTATCATCCTCCTGTGGCCCAAGAACGAGAAGATCCCCGCATATGATCTCAAGGTTACAACGCAGACAGATGCCGACAGCGCGGATGCAAAGACTACATCAAGCTGGTATCTCACTGCGATTCCTCTCGGCAGAGACTTCTTCAAGCCCTCGCTTATCCCGACACTTCTTCCCACCATTCTCAAAGCGGTAAGAGGTCTTATCAACTGATTATATTCACAAATCAATTCCAAGGAGGAATGTTATAATGGCATACAAAATCAGTGACGATTGTATTTCCTGCGGCGCATGCGCGGCAGAATGCCCTGTTGAGGCTATCTCAGAGGGCGACGGCAAATACGAGATCGATGCGGATACCTGCATTGAGTGCGGTGCTTGCGCCGACACTTGCCCTGTAGGTGCTCCTGCGGCTGAATAATCGTAATGCAAAAAGCTCCGCCCGTCTCAGGGCGGGCCGAGCAAAGGCCGAAACAACCGGAATTCCCACGGAATTACCGTTACATATTAATAAAAATGAAATCGATTCGAGGGACCTGTTCCCATTATCGAAGAGAAAGCAGGTTGATTATTTTGAAAATTAAAAAAATACTCGCTTCAGCAATCG
>CADBOL010000114.1 GCA_902796295.1 Oscillospiraceae bacterium | reverse complement strand
TTACAGGTCTTGAGATGTTCAGAAAGACTCTTGACTATGCTGAGGCAGGCGACAACATCGGCGCACTCCTTCGCGGCGTTCAGAGAACTGAAATCGAGAGAGGCCAGGTTCTTTCCAAGCCCGGTTCAATCCATCCTCACACCAAGTTCGTAGGCCAGGTTTACGTTCTTACCAAAGAGGAAGGCGGCCGTCACACTCCGTTCTTCAACAACTATCGTCCTCAGTTCTATTTCAGAACCACTGACGTTACCGGAGTTATCACCCTTCCCGAAGGCACAGAGATGTGCATGCCCGGCGATAACGTTGACATGAAGGTTGAGCTTATCACCCCCATCGCTATCGAAAAGGGACTTCGTTTCGCTATCCGTGAAGGCGGCAGAACCGTTGGTTCAGGCGTTGTTATCGAGATCGACGAATAATTAAGAATAATTGCCTTTCATTATCCCCGGCCTTTCCGGCCGGGGATATTTTTTCACCTTTTCCCGCTAATTGTTGAATAAATTATTAACATTATATTTGACAAATATGAATTTTGGTGATATAATGCAGTTTAAAGTGCCGTGATATCCCTTGTTTTCGGCACAATTTGCAGAATCGGTCATATGCTTATGAATAAAAAAACTATCATTATTACCGCCGTTGCGGTTGTGCTCGCTCTTGCCGGAGTATTCGGAGCTTTGAGATTAGGCCAGAATAATGCCGGTGAGACTCAGACAGATTCTTCTTCCGAAAAAAAGGTTGAACAGGCGACTGTTGCCGTTACATCCATGACAGAGGAAGAAACCGAAGCTGAGCCCGCGGAAGAGGTCAATGTTGAGCCCGAGAGCGAAGAAGACATCGACGATGAAGAAATAATCGTGGCGACAGGCAGTGATGCAGGTGATATCGCACCGGAATTCAAAGAATTCTGGGATGAATACGAAGAGTTCATGAAAACTTATGTGTCGGTTATGAATGACCCGGATAATGAGGATTATGAAAAACTGACAGAGCAGTATTCCGAATATACCGAAAAAGCTGCCGAGTATGAGAATTCGGAAGATCTGACCGATAATGAGATTCGTTATATGACAGACGCGCAGGCAAAGATTACGGAAATGTATGCCGACGCTCTGCTTTCATAAAAACAAACGGAGGATGGTTCAAATGTTAAAGAGAGTAATTTCGATTGCCATGGTGCTCACAATGGCTCTCGGTATTTTCGGCATCTCGGCTTCAGCAACGAAGGCGAGCCCGGTTTCATTTTCTGTTGAGACAAGTGATACCACATGCGGATATGCCGGCCTTGTTACCGTTACGGTAACTTTCAGAAACACCACCGGAAAAGACATCAAAAATATTGTAATTACTTCATCCGGCTCCAAAGGCCTGTGCATGTACAGACCTATCAAGAAGAATGTTCTGATTACAAATGACGGTTACTGGGGACCGATGAAGAAGTCGGATGCCATGACCGAGTGTCTCAAGCCCGGCGGCACAATCAAGTATGTTTACTGCGCGCTTCTCGGCTATCAGTATTCAAAACGCCTTGTTCCCGAAGCTACAAGAGTATTCATGCTCAAGCAGCACAGACTCCTCAGGACTAAAGACTTCAGACCCATCAATATCAAGAGCGGTTCATCCGTCAAGCAGGATATCGGTCTTATGTTCGGCGATGTTGCGACAAATCTCAATGTCAAGGCATATTACAATGTCAGCAACTCCGCTTATGAAAAGATTGCCGAGGGCAGCAGCGTAAATGAGGCAAAGGCTTCTGAATCGACCACTGCTTCTGAAAAGAAAACAACTGCCAGCAGGACTACTGTTGAGCCTGCAGCTGCAAAAACACCTTCAAGAGAGAATTCGGGCGGCGCTTCCGACAGCGCATTTGTTTACAACAGCGCTACAAACAAATTCCATAAAATGGACTGTGAGCATGTTGAAGACATGAATTCCGACAATATTGAGGTTTTACGCAACATAACTTACCAGGGAATGCTTGAAAAAGGCTACTCACCCTGTCAGGATTGTTTAGGTTAATTTGCGGTTAATAAATATAACCCGCGGCTTTTGCCGCGGGTTTTTCATATCTGTATTTACTTCTGCCAGATTTTAACATAATCCACCGTAAACTGAGATGTATAATCTTTTTCGTGGGTTATTTCATCGGGAAGCTCAAGGGTTATCAGGATTGTTTCCTTAACCTGTGAAACGCCGTTTCCGAATGAAGACCTCGCCGTTTCAACACCGTTGATATAAAAGATATACTCTTCGTCGGTCCACTCAAGGCCGTAGGTGTTATACTCGTCGTAGATATTATTGCCTTTGAATTTACCGAGCAGGCGTGAGTCGATATGTTCTCTGTCGTCATCCCAGCCGTTGCAGTGTATTGTCTGGGAAACGGCGTTTTTTTCTTTCGGATTGCTGCAGGATTCAAAAATGTCTATTTCCGCTCCGCCTGTTCCGCCTTTTGACGCATCGTGGTCATACGGTCTGTCTGCCTGAATCCAGAATGCGCTCCAGAATTCCGTGCCTGGATTGCATTTGCATCTTATTTCAAAATACCCTTTGCAGTATCTCTTCTGCAGCGCTATGCTTCCGGCGTACCATCCCGGGCCGAATTCTCCGTCTTCAAGATATTCGGCGGTCATTACCATATTGCCGTCTTTGACCTTCGTCTGAGACGGGGCGTGAAAACCCGCGCGGCTCGGGCCGGAGCCCCTGTAAAACCAACTGTCAAGGTCAAGGGAATCACCCTCGAATTCATCTTCAAACACAAGTCTGTATCCGTCAAGATTCAGCTCTTCCCCCAGAGGAGTGAGAGGGGAATCGAATAATACACAGCCGAACATTTCAATAAAAGCGGTAAACAGCGCAATGAGTTTTTTTAATGAGAATCCGGAGCCGGCAAGCGACTGAAATATTCTGCCGATTCTGTATATCGCATCCTGCTGCCTGAAAGCGAGATGAAGAGCATCCATAATATTCTGCATGATTACACTCCTTTATCTGACAATGCCTTCGAGGAAGTCCGTTTCCGAAACATATCCCTCGCCGTCAATACGAAATGTCTTTATTTCCTGTCTGTTAAAATCGGCATAGAAGCCGGCGTCAATCAGATCGCAGACTATCGCGGCTTTTACGGGTATACCCGCCGTTTCCCTGACTCTGAGGATATAATCGCCGCTGCCGTCTTCACACTGCTTGAATGAGATGACTTCAATATTCTCTTTATCAATGCTGATAAATGATTTTTTCTGCGGCAGATTTCCCTTGTGATATCCGAGAGGCACCGCGGTCGGTTTGCTGTTGAGCATGGCCGCGTATTTTGATACGGCGCTTTTTTCCGCTTCTTTTTCCGTTTCGCCCGTGTGAGGATAAATGCCGTATTCAAATCTCTGCAGACCTTCGTCGCAATAGGCAAAATCCGCCTTCGGTCTGTCGGAATAGTGGTCTGCGAATATCGAGTTTCTCAGCATTGTCAGGCGCAGGGTATTGCCCGGGCAGTCATAGCTGTATTTTGAATCGGTGAATATGGAAATTCCGGCCCCTTCAGCCGAAACGTCGGCCCAGGTCAGAGCGGGTTCCTCTTCGCCGTTGCAGGGCCTTTTTATAAATCCGCCGGGTATCTCATAAGAGGATACCGGATTTTTGCCGGGAACGGTCACGGGCATTTTCAGGATTGTCAGCGGCTCCTGCCACATTATCCTTGCCTTGACTCTGACATATTCGCTTTTTGTGTCAAGAATATAATCCTGAGAGAGATATGAGTTCTTATATTCGTGACGCACTCTTATTACGGCTCTCGCGCCGGAATTCTCAATGACTTCGATTGATGAGAGCTTCATTTCGCAGATAATGTCGTGAAAACTGAATATGTTGTGAGCCCAGGTGTCCGGTTCAGTATTGTCAATCACTGCAGGTACGAATGATTCCTCCGCTATGAATTCCCTGCCGTCGGCCTTTGTGACTATTGATCTGATGCCGCCGGTTTTTTCATTGAATTCAACTCTGAGAACAGAGTTTTCCATAAAGAATTCACCGGCCGCGATATCGGAATCGGGCATTGTGATTTCGTTGTCATCCTTGAAACGCAGGTGATAAACCTCATATCCCATAGCGGGGATTTCTGCTTCAAACACGGTGTCAAGGTGTGTGTCATTTGAGCGCGATGAGCGAACATTTGAGAATAAAACACGGCTGCCGTCCGAATCAGTCACCTCGCATGAGGGATGATAGGTTCTGACGGTTGTTTTGACCGGATATGACAGAGGGTTGAAAACGGCGACAGCTCTCGGATATTTATGGTTTTCGCAGTGATGGCGCTCATTAAAGCGCACCGAATCGCTTACTCCGTCAATCCATGTGTCTATATCCGCGGCTATTATCTGCAGAGCCTCGTTTTCCCTGTCTGCAGCGACCGTGAGCGAATAGCCGAGCTGCTGCGCGGCATCTTCATAAGCCTCTCTTATGGAGCATCCGCAGAGAATATCGTGAAACTGATTGTAGCAGACCTTAAGCCAGGCCTCTTTGAAAATCTCCGAAGAGGAATTTCCGCCCTTCAGAGCGTGGGAGATGTTTGCCCATTTTTCTGCGTTTATAAGTGCGTTTTCCGCTTTTCTGTTAAGCTGTTTTATAACCGATGTTGCCGAGTAGCATCCGCTCGCGTGGTGCTGCAGCTCATCCGCCCATGAAGGAATCTCAAGCGGCAGAGCGCATATGCTTTTGAAATACTCATCGGGAGAGGAGAATTTCAGCTCTTCGCAGCCTTCATCCATCAGTGATTTTATATAGTCTATGTCCCCCTTTGTGGGGCCGCCTCCGTGATTGCCGACGCCGTAAAAGAGCATCATGCCGTGACCGCTCTTCTCTGCTTTTTCACAGAGAATTTCTTTTGCACGGTCTATGGCATCTTTCCCGTTTTCGGCGTATCCCGTGGGAATTCTGTATGTCAGCACTCTTGAGCCGTCTGCGGAATCCCACCAGAAGAGGTCTTCCGGGATATCGGGGTTTTCCCTTATATTCGGGCGCATCATTACATAGCAGCGCATGCCGCCCTTTGTGAGCAGCTGAGGCATCATGGCGTTATGGCCGAATGAATCGACATTATATCCGGTTCTGCAGATTCTGCCGAATTTTTCGTTATAGTAAAGCTGGCTGTAAAGCGCCTGCCTGGCAAAGCTCTCCGCGCAGGGCATATTGCAGTCCGGCTGGACCCACCAGCCGTTGACCGGAACCCAGCGCCCCTCTTTCACGAGCTCTCTTATCTCTTCAAACAGAGCCGGGTCTATATCCTCAACCCATTTGTAGTAGCAGGCGGATGAGCAGGTAAATACAAAATCGTCATACTCACGCAGTCTGTCAACAGCTGAGCGGAAAGTCTGCAGGACCTCACCGCATCCCTCCTGCCAGCGCCAGAGCCATGTGGGATCAAGATGTGCATTGCCTATGAGATGAATACTCTGTTTCATTATTATTCCCCCTCAATAAAGCCGAAGTATCTGCCTATCCAGTATGCATATGTGTAAACATAGCAGTTTTCAACGAATAACGAGCCTCCGGAGTCAACATTTTTATATTCGAGAGGATCTCTGTCATATTTTGAGATGAATCTTTCGTCGGGAGGGAGCAGGGTGCTTGTCTGTTTGTAGCCGTCCATAAAGGTCTTGACGGGAATATCGTGTCTGCCCACGAGCGAGACTCCGCTCGCAATACGGCTGATATTGCTCCTGTAAAACCATTCCTTGATTTTGGCGGTATCTACCGTTTCCGAGGGGCAGGCGAGCAGATACATGAAGTCATAGGCGGGGTTGTGCTCTCTGTCGAGAGTGGTGCGCCAGGCCTTGAAACCGTTTCTGTATTTTGTGAGAGTCGGCTCCTCCTCTTCGAGCAGGCACAGGCCTGCGAATGATGAGCAGGCGAGCATATGATCGCCGAACATGATATCCTCCGGCAGATCCATCCCCGAGAGAATGGATGCCTGCATGAGGCGGTCATAGTGCTGCTGCGCCATATCGGCGTATCCTCTCTCATTTACGAGATAATCATATGTTTCCTTCCATTTTCCCTCTTCTCCGGTTATCGCCATTGTTGCCTTGAGGTAAAAGAGAAGCTCCGCGGAATTGAGCGCTCCGTCAACATAGCCCATTTCGCTTTTGAAATAATCCTCGGTCCATTTTGCCCAGGTGGTGCTCTCTCCGGAATAATCCGCGAGGATGAAATTATTATCTATTATATGATTCATTATCCCCCTGCAGGATTCCCGCACGAGAGCGTCAAGCTCGGGGTCATCCGCGGTGAGCAGAAGGCGGGCGCACAGGGGATTGAGCATCTGAATTGTAATCTCATCACTGCTTGTATCAGCTTTATATGTGATATCGTTTTCGGTATAGCCTTCATCGGTGAAAAGATGCCTGAGCCGCTCCGGAACGGGCGCGGTGCAGGGTACCTTAACACCCACGCATCCTGTTTCGCGCGCGTATGTGGTATCAAGACAGGTGGCGTAATCGCCCTGTCTTTTGAAAAACAGGCCGTCGTCGGGAACGGGCTCATCCGATGTCAGATATGTTCTCGCAACAAAGCCGTCGCCTCTGCCGTGAATG
>CADBOL010000113.1 GCA_902796295.1 Oscillospiraceae bacterium | reverse complement strand
TGGATAAAGGACCTTGCGAAAATTTTAAAGCAGCAGGGGTTTGACTACGCCTCGGCAACAGAGAGCTGGAAAAAGCCGAAACATGTCTGGCTGAGAAAAACACATATAGTCAATATTACCATGATGCTCAAGAGCGAGGCGATCTCACACGGCCTGCTCGGCGAAGAATACACGGATTTTGCCGAAAAAATGCTTGAAATCCTCGACCGTTACAACGGCACTGCTTTTGAGGGATTCACCGGAGATGAAGTGCTCTCGGGAATTGACCCGACAAGAGGAACTGAGCTTTGCTCTGTCGTGGAGCAGATGTATTCATACGAGCATCTTTTTGCTCAGACGGGAGACAATAAATGGGCCGAGCGCCTTGAGGTTATAGGATTCAACGCATTGCCCGCGACTCTGACAGAAGATATGTGGGCACACCAGTATGTGCAGATGGTAAATCAGATTGCCTGCCAAAGGACTATGATTCCGGCTCCATTCAGCACAAACGGCCCCGAGGCGCATCTTTTCGGCCTTCAGCCGAATTTCGGGTGCTGCACCGCGAATTTCAATCAGGGCTGGCCTAAATTCACGCTCTTCGCTTTTCTGCACAGAGACAATACCGTAATCAGCCCGGTCATGATTCCCTGCGTGCTCAAAGACAGCGGAATCACCATAAGTCTTGAAACCGATTATCCGTTCAGAAACAAAGCGCGCTATATAATTGACTCTCAGAAAGAAGCGGCCCTTGTCATACGCATTCCGTCATTTGCCCGTAATCTGAAAGTAAACGGCGCAAATGCCGAAACAAAAGATATTGAAGCGGCAATCACGCCGGGGCACAGTGAGATAACAGTTGAGTTTGACGCTCCTCCGCGTCTTAAAGAGAGGCCGAACGGCCTGTTCGCTCTGCAGGCAGGTTCACTGCTTTTCTCACTGCCGATAAAATATGAAAAGAAAATGCGCGAATATACCAGACTGGGGGTTGAGCGCAAATTTCCGTACTGCGATTATCAGTTT
This sequence comes from Oscillospiraceae bacterium, assembly GCA_902796295.1. Taxonomy (GTDB): domain Bacteria; phylum Bacillota; class Clostridia; order Oscillospirales; family Acutalibacteraceae; genus CAG-177. The sequence continues at coordinate 2,383 of CADBOL010000113.1, read as the reverse complement.
ATACCTAAGTCTCCGTGGAATTACGGTTTTTGCGATGACAGCTTTGAGATACAGTATAATGATGTAGGCAGATATCCCTTCTCAGCCGCGAATCCGCCCGTAACAGTAAAGGCAAAAATGCAGAAAACTGACTGGGGACTCAAATTCCCTTACAGGACAGTATGCAGAAAAACTCCGAAATCGGAAAAGCCCCTCTCCGGGCCGGAGTATGCAGAGCTCTGCCCCTACGGCTGCGCAAAACTGCGCATGACGGAAATGCCTTTAACCGGCGGTAATGACAGACAGAAATAAATCACAGAAAGAGAGAGAATAAATGGCAAAGATTATTCTTATCAACGGAAGTGCGAGGCCGAAAGGCTGCACCGCAACCGCGCTTAATGAAATGATAAAAGTATTTGATAAAGAAGGAATTGAAACCGAATTTATCCAGCTCGGAGGCAAGGTTATACGCGGCTGTATCGGCTGCAATTCCTGCCAGAGCAGCGGAAAATGCGTATTTGATGATTATGTCAACGAATTTGCCGCGAAATTCAAAGAGGCCGACGGCCTTGTAATCGGCAGCCCGGTATATTACGGCTCGCCAAACGGAGCGCTGCTCGCCTTCCTTGACAGGCTCTTTTTCAGCTCTCCCTTCTCAAAGCATTTCAAAGTGGGGGCGGCTGTTGTATCCTGCCGCAGAGGCGGAAACACGGCTTCATACGATGTGCTGAATAAATACTTCACAATCAGCGGTATGCCCGTCGCGCCCTCCACATACTGGAATCAGGTTCACGGCTTCACGGCGGAGGATGTCCGCAAGGATCTTGAAGGTCTGCAGACAATGCGCAATCTCGCGCGCAATATGTCATTTATGGTAAAAGCTTTTTCAGAGGCAAAGGAAAAATACGGCCTTCCTGAAGTTGAAAGGGATGCCTTCACAAGCTTCGGAGACGGTAAATAATAATATTCTACATAATCACGGAGGTCTGCCACAATGGAGAAAAAATACAGCGGAATGCCTATGAGATTCGCACACACGGGAGTAACGCAGTTTGCACCCGAAAATACACTTGAAGCTTTCAAAAAAGCCGCGGAGCTCGGCTGCGAGGGCATAGAGCTCGATATCCAGATAAGCGGTGACGGTGAAATCATCGTAACTCACAACGATAATCTGGCCTATATGACATTTGAAAAGCATCATGACTCCCTCAGAGATATGACCGCGGAGCAAATCAAAAAGTTTGATATTCCCTACCGCAACGCTCTCAAGCTCAAGTACCCTCCGTATCCGTGGACAGAGCATTTCGGCGGCAGGCGTATGATAACTCCGCCCGATTATGTTGAAGAGAGAGTAACGCACCTTATTACATTTCCCGAATTTGACGCCTGGCTCTCAACGGTTGATTATGATCTCAATGTTGAGGTGGAATTCAAATGCCCGGGCATGTGCCCGCGTATGGATGAGATACTCGCAAAATCCTCAAATGTTTCAAGATATATCCTTTTCTCAGGCAACTGGGATGTGCTCGAAGAGATGCAGGAGCACTACCGCAAAAACGGCAAACCCGACGGACTTCGCCTCGGAGCGAATATCCGCTTCATAAATGAGCAGACTATGGATTTCGTAAAGCGTTCCGACCTTTGGGAAGTAGGCCTCAACAATGAAGCTTTTACAAAAGAGGACGTGGATATGTTTGCATCATTGGGCATAAAGGTCTTTTCAAATCTCGGCGACTATCCCGAATGGTGGAAACAGATCTGCGACATGGGAGTAACGGGATTCAAAACAAACTATCCGGACGCCTATACCGAGTGGTGGATGAGCGAAAACTCATAAACGACTGTTTGCGGGAGTATTAAAATGTTTACACTAGTAATTAAAAGGATTGTGGTTTTTATTATGATGATTGCTTCTCTTTTCAATTTATCGGCTTTAAAAGAATACGGCGATTACTGTGACGGATTTGACTTCCCGCAGATTTCCGCCGAAAAGCAGGCCGAGGGCACTCTGAGAATAATGTCATTCAACATCCGCTGCGGCGACGTAAACGGCGTTCACGTACCGGACCGGATCAATATCGCCGTGAGAAAGATAAAGGAAGTAATGCCCGATTCTCTCGGAATCCAGGAGGCAACGTCCGAATGGATGAAAGCCCTCGATAAGAGTCTGTCTCTCTACGGATGGGTGGGAATCGAGCGCGAAGAAGGCGGCTCTCCCATGAAAAGCGGAGAATCCTGCCCGATATTTTACCTGAAATCAAGATTCACACTTGAAGACAGCGGAAATTTCTGGATTTCCGACACTCCCGATGTACCGTCATTCGGCCCGGGAGCCGCGTGCAAAAGAATCTGCACCTGGGCAAAGCTTAAAGACCGCGAAACAGGCAGAATAATCGTCCATGTG
>CADBOL010000112.1 GCA_902796295.1 Oscillospiraceae bacterium | reverse complement strand
GATTGCCTTTTTGCAGTTTTTTCCTTTTAAGGTATATATGACTTTTACATCGGCGGCGTTTCCTTTATCTCTGACTTTGAATGAGTCAAGGATGCAGTCGTAATCGGCATAGCCCGCTTTGCGCCAGTCATCCCAGCGGCGGACATCATTGTCTGTAACCGCCCTGTAAATATTGGGCCTGAAGCCGGATGCCTTCGCGGGCGACTGATTTACAAGCTCGGTCTTATTCTTTATCATGCTTGTGATAAAGCCGCTCTCTTTGTCAAATGTAACCTTGAGGCTGCCGGTTTTGACAGCGCAGGTCTTCGGCTTGTCGGTGACGGAAACCTTGTATTCTTTTGCGGGCAGAGCGGCGGTGTATTTCTCTCTGAGAGCTATCTGCTCAAAAGCAAGCTCGTTTTCGCCGTCATAGTAATAAACATTGATATGTATATCGCAGTTTTCTTTGGGAAGCTTTATGTCAAGAGGATATGCCTGTGATCCGCATGGCTCTATATCGGGAATAATCTCATCGGAGGCGAGAAGGATGTTTCCGTCTTTGACACATTCCCATACTGCTGTGATATATGAGGAATTGCGGAATCTGTTTGTGTTTGTGAGCACAAGCTTTTTATCCTTGTAAGCGGCTCTGACGGGTCTGTAAACATTTTTCATCTCTTTGGCGCCTGTGTGAAGCCGTCTGTCGGGATACATCAGACCGTCAACGCAGAAGCAGCCGTCGTGTCTCCACTCGCCGTGATCGCCGCCGTAAGTAAACTTATACTTTCCTCTCGGATGATATACGGAATGGTCAGCCCACTCCCAGATACATCCGCCCATGAGATTCTCATAGGAGTAAATTATCTGCCAGTATTCCTCAAGCCCGCCGGGGCCCTCGCCCATCGCGTGAGCGTATTCGCAGAGATAGAATGGCTTGGGAGTATATTTCGGGCCGCGGGTATGCTTTCCGCATTTCTCAACATCCGCGTGGCTTGTATACATCTCGGAAACGACATCGTAGGAGTGTCTCGCTGTCCTGATTACGCCCTCATAGTGAACGGGTATCTCGGGATTTTCCTTGTGGAGGAATTTATAGCAGACATCCTGGCAGGCATAGCCGCCCGCCTCGTTGCCGAGTGACCACATGATGATACCGGCTCTGCTCCTGTCTCTGAGATACATTCTTTTGACTCTGTCAAGATATCTCGGAGCCCATTCGGGATTGTGGCTGATAAGGTCGATATTGCCGTGAGGAGCGCATCCGCAGCCGTGAGTTTCAATATCGGCCTCGTCAATGACATAAAGGCCGTAGATATCGCAGAGAATCACGAATCTCGGGTCGGGAGGATAATGAGAAGTCCTCACGCCGTTGACGTTGAGTGATTTCATGAGCTTTATGTCTTTTTCCATATCGGCGAATGTCATCACATAACCGGTCTTGTAATTGGTGTCGTGATGGTTGACGCCCTTGACCTTGATGGCTTTGCCGTTTACTGTGAAAACATCGCCGTTTATTTTGACGGTCTTGAAGCCGACATAGTTTCTCACGGTCATAAGCTCTTTATCTTTGAGATAAAGGGTGAAGTAAGCCGTGTAGAGCTTGGGAATTTCGGCATTCCAGGTCTGAACATCGAGCTTTGTCAGCTTAATGCTCCCGCCGGGCAGGTCGGATTCTCCGCAGGCGATAAGGTTTTTGCCGTCATAGAGCTCGGCTTTGACCGAGGTCCCGGCAGCCTTGCCGAGAATTTCATAGGAGATATTGAGCTCCCAGCCGTTTTTCTTTTCTTTTGCCTTGTAATAAATATCGTTGATGTAAGCGGAAGGCATCTCATAGAGAAGAACATCTCTGAAAATGCCGTTTTCCCTGAACATATCCTGACACTCGAGGAATGTGCCGTTGCACCATTTGTGGATTACGCCGACAAGCTCGTTTTTGCCCTTGACAAGATACTTCGTGATGTTGAATTCAGCGGTGTTGTGCGAGCCCTCGCTGTAACCGGCAAATTTGCCGTTTATGTAAAGGTCGATACAGGGATCAACGCCCAGGAAAGAGAGGATATAGGTTTTCTTTGTATCTTCGATATCAAAAAACTTCCTGTAAAGACCAACCGGCTGCTCCGCGGGAACATAGGGAGGCTCGTCATCAAAAGCATAGTTGCAATTGATGTAGGCGGGCGAATCATAGCCGCTTCTCTGCCAGGTGCAGGGCACGTTGATTACATCGAATTTGATTTCATCCGTGTCAATCTTCGCCGGAAGATCTTTTACGCTTGCGTAATATCTGAAATCCCATTTACCGGAGAGAATCCTCACGATATCGGAGTTATACTGCTCCTTCCTGAAGGGCATCTTCACAAGCGCGTCTTTTGATGAATAGGGTACGGTGTAAGCTCTGCCGGGGAGTTTGTTGATTTCATAGACTGAGAAATCATTGAAATTCTTGCGTTTGAGGGTGTACTTCATTTCCTGTCTCTCTCCTTAAGCATTTTTATCATTATTTTAGCCGCCTTGTAGATATCGCCGCAGCCGAGGGTGATTATCAGGTCACCCGGGCGGGCGATGTCAACGGCATATTGAGCAACCTCTTCAAAAGTATTGAACCAGACCGAGCCGGGTATTTTCTCAGCGAGCTGAGAGGTGTAGATATTATAGGTGTTTATCTCTCTCGAGCCCATTATCTCGGTCATGATACATTTATCGGGAATCGCGAGCACGCGTGCGAAATCATCAAAGAGCATCGCCGTCCTTGAATAAGTGAACGGCTGAAAAACAGCTATTACGTTATTGAAGCCCATCTGCATTGCGGTGTTAAGCGTTACCTCAAGCTCAAGCGGATGATGGGCGTAATCATCAACTATCGTGATGCCGTCAATCTCAGCGAGTTTTTCAAATCTGCGGCCCGCGCCGTGAAAATCGGAAATGCCCCTGACAATGCTGTCAAACTCCACTCCCGAATAAATCGAGCATGCGATAACGGCGAGAGCGTTGTAAACATTGTGCCTGCCGGGAACGGAAAGAGTCACTCTGCCGAGATTTTCACCTTTGTATATCACATCGAATGAGAAATACTCGTCATTATCCGTAATATTGACGGCCCTGAAATCATTCCCCTCTCCGAGGCCGAATGAAATCAGCGGCTTTTTGCATATATCGTGAGCCCTGCCGACGACCTCGACGGTATTGGCATCGTCTCCGTTGTAAACAATGCACTTCGTTGCCATCGAGGCAAATTTCACAAAGGAATTCTTGAGATTGTCAAAGGTCTTGAAGTAATCGAGATGATCCTCATCCACATTGAGTATAACGGCGATATCGGGTGTGAGGTCAAGGAAAGTATCCACAAACTCACAGGATTCGCAGACCATATGCTCGGTATGGCCGACTATGCCGTTTGTACCAGTGAGAGGAAGCTTGCCGCCGATAACGGCGGTGGGGTCAAGCCCGGCTTCAATAAACACCTGAGTGAGCATTGAGCATGTGGTGGTTTTGCCGTGAGTGCCGCTGACACACATCGCGTTCGGATAAATCCTGGTAATCGCTCCGAGGAGCTTGCTCCTCTCGAAGGTGGGAATTCCGCTTGCTTTCGCCGCGACAAGCTCGGG
>CADBOL010000111.1 GCA_902796295.1 Oscillospiraceae bacterium | reverse complement strand
ATGCTGTCAGGCAAGCTCTGATCGCATGATCCCCTTCACAGATGCAAGCCGGCAGATGTCAAGTTTGCTGTTTCGGCAAACCGGGATTTAACTCACCATAAAAATCCGACCTTCACAAATTCCGATTTGTTGAGATAATTATAACCCGAAACAACGAAGTCGGTCAATAGAATAATATCGTTTCAGAAGGCATAAAATACCCGGAGTATGGCAATTTCCACGCTCCGGGTGTTGTGTTTTATTGATTATTCAGTTCGTAAAGCAGGAATTTTTACTGCCTTTCGGGGGCCAGACGGATATTGGTCCCTTTTATGGCAATCATATTGTTTTCGTAAGAAACATCTCCGTTTGTAAGCAGGCCGTAGCGCGATCCCTTGTATCTGTAATTAATCCTGTGCCCGCCGGCTTCAATCTCCGCTTCGCTGTTCATCGGGTCACAGGTCATTTCCGATATGCCCGATGTTTCGATGCCCTCCGGCGTGAAAATGACATATTTGTCTTTCCACAATATTTTCACGGATGTATCCGAAAGATACTCATATGAAAGCTCTCCGCCGGATTTATCAAGAGTAAGACCGATGCCCTCTCTGATTCCCTCAGACCAGACAACCGTATCGACAAGGGGCAGATTCTCGTAAAGAGCGTAAAACGAATCGCAGGTATTTTCAATATAATGCTCCGGCACATTTTCGTCAAAAAGATAAAACGCGCGGATAAAGACCCTGCTGCCGTCGCGGAAAATGTCGGCAACATAGTTTCTGCACTGGTAATAGACGGACTGAACATCCTCTCCGCCGGGGTTTTTAAGCCCCGCGGTGACGCTCGGCGGAGTGGAGCGGCCGAATCTTTTGCCGAATCTCTCCGCGGTTTCCGACATCTTTTCAAAACTGACATCGCCTCTTTGCAGTAGGGCTTCAATCTGACGCTTCAGCGGTGAAATAATATCACTGTCGCCGAAGCTGTTTTCCTGGCCGATCTGCGCATAGGCAAAATTCAGAGTTTCGTCGCCGAAAAAATCATCAAGCAGCGCGCTTTCATATCCGGCATTGCTTCCGGCGAACCAGACGGGTTCAAGCGTGCACATAAGACTGCCTGACGCCTCTTCTTCGGAAAGAAATTTTTTGCCGTCATAATTGCGTATTGGGTCGGGGCCGAGGAGCCTGAAAACCGGAATGCCGAGGGAATTTCCGGCTGTCTGCGCGGGAGTGAAAATATTCTTTCTCGATGGATAATACGCCCCGTTGAAATATCCGCCGACCAGTGAATAGGCGTCCGTATTTGTCTGATCGCGGCAGATGCAAAGGCACTTGACTGCGTATTTGTCAGCAAGTCTGCATGCCGTTCTTGTGTCAATTAACCATGAGCCGACAGTCCCGGGATAATCGCCGAAAATCTCTTTGAATTTCCGCATCGCCTCATCAATCAGCCTGTCACGCTCATCCGGCGTATAGGCCATGGAAAAGCCGGGCTTTATATGCCAATCCCATTTCCAGCCGAATTCGCTCTCATATTTCATTGAGCAGGCAGTGGTCAGCGGCTCGACAATCTCATACCACAGCCCTGTTTCTGTCAGCGGACCTGCTTCTTCTTTGAAAAGTTTCACAAATCTGTCATCGCAAAGCGCGTCATACTGCAAAAGAAACGTGTTCGGAACCTGCAGTTCATTTACCAGCGCCAGCTGATTTTTTGTCGTTTCAAAAAGAATCTTATCCACAGATTCGCTGCGCGGCTCACACTGCCGCACAAAATTCATGATGTTTACCGATTTCATGGTATTCTGATTCATTTAAATCCTCCGACGTACGGGTGTTTTGCCTTTAAGGTTATCCGGCCTGATAACCGGAATCTGTCAACATGTTTTACAGAAGCGGGGACCTTCTTCGCCCATGACCCCGGATGTGACAAAGCCGCATTTTTCAAGCACTCTTTGTGACGCCCTGTTTACCGGATCTGTTTCGGCATCCACACGGCAAACGCCGGGCTGCTTTAACGCCCAGGCCGTAACTGCATCGACCGCTTCTGTTGCATAGCCGTGTCCCCGGCTTTCTTCTGCAATTCCATAGCCGATTTCAACCGAGCCGCCGGGCTGAACTCCCCTGAAGCACAATTCGCCTGCATGAGAGCCGTCTTTCAGCTCGATAAACCAGATTGCATACCAGTCCCATTCCTGCGGATGTTCAAGGCATCCCCTAAGCATTTCCCGATATGCTTTTATCAGAATATCGTCTGTCTGTTTTTTGATAAAACCGATCATCTCATCCTGAGATGCTGTATAAATAATCAAACGCTTTGTTTCTATAACCATTTTTCATTCCCCGTAAACCGGAATTTGAAATCGGCTTCCCCTTGAGGGGAAGCTGTCATCGAAGATGACTGATGAGGTGGAATTAATTGAGATTAACACCTCATCCGGCGGCTACGCCGCCACCTTCTCCTCAAGGAGAAGGCTTAAACAAATTCCGGTTTTCCGGTTTACACCCTGTTCACCGGAATATTGTGTGTTTTTGCTTTTTTACCGGCCAGCTCATTGCACAGGAGCATTAAGCCAAGTAAACAAATCAGCACAAAAGGCATAATTCTGAAAGAAATACCCGTTGCCGCATAGCCGAGCGCAAGCTGAGATAAGAAACCCATT
>CADBOL010000110.1 GCA_902796295.1 Oscillospiraceae bacterium | reverse complement strand
GGCATCGCGGCATGGTATGGATTCTGCCTCGGGATTGCGCGAATACATTTCGTCACACTGGGAATCCCAGGTGCAGAAATAGTTTCCAGTCTGAGCGGAAAAATCAGGTATCAGATTCATTTTATATCACCACTCTGCTTATTAATCAAATAATAATTCAACGGCGTGCAAATTATCGCCTCGGCAAACCGGAATTTGTCAATTCAGGTTTTCAATGAATTCTTTCTCCTGCAAATCCCAACAATCATCGTATAATTCAATATTCTTAACACTGCCGCCTGCATTGGTTTTCAGTTATTATATCATATGCCTGTATTATCTTTCAACAAAAACATAAAAGGGCTGTCCATAAGACTGCGTGCCGTAAGACAAAAAGACCGTAAAAACTGCCGCTCACTTATCATGAGCGGCAAAAAACACTTGAATTTTTATCTTATAAAAACAGATTGCAGCATAATAATCATATAGTAGAAGAAATCGCTCAGATTCCTTATGGACGGCTGATGGAAACCGCCCTCCGGTTCAGACGGTGTCAGACAGTTTGTTGTAAAATCACGCACGCCCCAGAGATAATACTTTTCAACGGTTTCAATATCGTCCGGTGTCCAGACCATCGTCTTAAGCCCCGCAAGCTGTGTGCGCAAAACCATTTCCCAACCCCATACAGTAGCAAAATCTATTCCGTCCAGCCTGTTTTTAAGACAAAACCGGATTCCCTCGGGGAAATCATCCCCGGCCGCGCCGCCGATAAGAAGATAAACAGGTGTTTCGGGCATAAGCTGTTTTATGCGCGCGCAGATATCCTTGCCGAATGAGATTATAATGAACATATCTTTCTCATCACGGGAAAGGAGCAGCGAGGCAAGACTGTCCAAGCTTTCCACATCGGTGCAGGGCTTTATTTCAATCACCGGATGCATTCCGTATTCTTTGCATATATCGAGGTATTCCGTCAGCGTAGGGACTTTTGTGCCCGGATAATCTTCAACATTGTTTCCGCAGTCAATTGTAAGACTGCTTATTTCTTCAAATGTCAGCTCACCGACTTTTCCTTCGCCGTCGGTTGTTCTGTCAACTGTATCATCGTGCATTATCACCCATACGCCGTCAGATGTAGGCGATGTATCGCATTCCGCGCCCCAGAAACCGTATTCACCCGCAAGGCGGAAAGACGGCAGAGTGTTTTCGGGAGCAAGCTGTGAAAAACCTCTGTGCGCCGTCATACGTACGGAGCCTTCATGAATACGGTCGGATGAATAAACCGACAATACTTCCGTATCGGCAAAAGCGCAGACAGAAAAAGCGCCGGACAATATACCCAGAACAAGAATAAATGATAAAACCTTTTTCATAATATTACCTCTGATAATTCCAATTTGACTGTTTTAAGCCGTCAGGCCGTAGCTTTTGTCGAATTCCTCCCCGGGATGAAGTTCGCTGTTGCTCAGGACCCTTATATCTATGAACGGCACGCCGAACGCTTTGCAGACCTGGCCTGCGGCAAAACCCTCCATCTCCTCGCAGTCCGATCCGCGCACGGAGTGTAATTATTTCAGAACATCAATCTCACGGTTCCAAACATCTCCGCAGCTTATGCAGCCGGTGATTAATCTGCCTTTTGAATACGGGACTGTCTTTGCCTTTTCTACAAGGTCGGCATCGCAATAAATTTCACTTGCTCTTTCAGCCGTATTCCCGCAGGGAATCTCGGCGTCAATAACTCTGCCGCTTTCGAACCGGCTGCCTTCACCTTCACCGAGAGCGGGGGTCTCACGCCGGCAAATCTCGATTAACCTTTCGCCTATAACAATATCGCCTTTGTGAAGAAGCGGATTGTGACCGCCGCAGGTGCCCTGAATTATTACACATCGGGGATTGTAATTCTCGATAAGAAGTGCCGTTGCGGCGGCGGAATTTGCCATACCGATAAAGCAGCGCACGGCTGTAACGGGTTTCTCACCGATTGTGCCGCTGATGAAATCCCAGCCGCCGATTCGCCGCGTGCTTTTATTTTCAATTCCGGCGATGACGAGACTGATTTCGCTCTTCATCGCGCCTATTACCGCAATCGGTCTGTCTGCAGACATAATGTTACCTCGTCAAGCCCAAATTCACAGAGATTGTGAATTACCGCGGGAAAATTCAAGTTCATTTTGTAATGTCAATTTTCTTTGCGCCCTCCCTTATATAGAGGATACCGCTGATTACGGCAAACAGGGCGGTTATTCCCAAAAGAATATTACAGCACATCACAAATTTTACATTGCCGCTTACGGGCTCACTGTGAAAAGCAAGAGCCGCGATAATTGCCGTGGAAAAAATCATCTGACTTGCAGTTTTGATTTTTCCCGGTAAACTTGCAGCTATAACTATTCCCTGAGATGATGCAACAAGACGCATAGAGGTCACCAAAAACTCCCTTGTGAGGATAATCATGGGAATCCAGATATTGCAGATATTAAGCTCCATAAAAGCAAGCAGTGCGGCTGTCGTGAGCATCTTATCCGCAAGCGGGTCGCAAAGCTTGCCGAATACGGTAATCTGATTTGTTTCTCTGGCTATTTTCCCATCCAGATAATCGGTGACAGAGGCTGCGAGAAAAATTACCGCGGCCGTCAAAAAATGATACGGAAATTT
>CADBOL010000109.1 GCA_902796295.1 Oscillospiraceae bacterium | reverse complement strand
AGAGGCTGCGAGAAAAATTACCGCGGCCGTCAAAAAATGATACGGAAATTTCAAAACCATGGCCGCAAGGAAAACGGGAACCAGTATTATACGTAATACAGTGAGTTTATTCGGCAGATTCATTTAAGATTATCCTCCGGAAATACATATTTATCGATCCTATTATATCATACTATAAAAAAGATTTAAATAACTTTTTAATTCCGGGATACCGGAAAGCTTCAGAGGCGGTGTACCCTTTTCATAATTGCAGCAGCCTGAAAGCGCCGAGTTGTTTGTGACTTGGAATTAATAAACCGGCTTGTTTTACGCCGCCGACTGTGTTACGATAATCACAAAGGAGTAAAGCAATATGAAAAGCACTTACGGATGGACAAAACAGTATCTTACGAAAGACGGAAAGCCCTGGCTGCCGGTTATGGGCGAATTTCATTTTTCCCGTTATCCGCATCGTTACTGGCTTGAAGAACTTGAAAAAATGAAGGCGGGCGGCGTGGAAATCGTTTCGACCTATATTTTCTGGAATCATCATGAAGACATAAGCGGCGAGCTTCACTGGGACGGCGACCGCGACATTCACTTCTTTCTGAGCTGCTGCAGCAAGGCCGGTCTTCTCGCATTTCTCCGCCCGGGCCCGTGGTGTCACGGCGAGGCGAGGCACGGAGGCTTTCCGGACAGGCTTATTGAATCAGACATGCATCTCAGAAGCAATGACCCGGCTTATCTTGAGGAAGTACGCTGCTTCTGGTCGTCGCTTTTCGAACAGGTCGGGGGCGACCTTCTTAAAAACGGCGGCCCGGTCATCGGAATTCAAATTGAAAACGAATACTCAAAAGGCGGAAACGGATGCGGCGACGAGCATATCCGGACCCTCACGAAAATCGCGAAGGATATCGGCTTTGACGTTCCGCTTTGGACAGCAACAGGCTGGAGCAGTTACATCGGCGATCTTCTTCCCGTAAGCGGAGGATATGTTGAGGAGCCGTGGCATTCCTCAATCGAAGAACTTCCGGCTAACGACTGCTTCATATTTGCGGATAAGGAGCATCTTCCGAACATCGGAAAATACCTTTTCGACCCGTCACTTTTCCCGTTCCTTACGGCAGAGCTCGGCGGCGGGCTACAGGTCACATATAACAGGAGACCCCGCGTCAGCGCGACGGATGTCGGCGCCGCTTCACTGATACGGCTCGGAAGCGGCGCAAACCTTCTCGGCTACTATGTTTTTCACGGCGGAACAAATCCGTCAGGCGAAAAATACACCCTTCAGGAAAGCAGGTCGGTCGGCAACAGCTGTGACCTTCCGGCGTTTTCCTATGATTTTCAGGCTCCGATCCGGGAATACGGAAGCATCGCCGAAAGCTTCCGCGAAATCCGTATGCTTTCCATGTTTCTGAAAGATTTCGGCGAAACTCTTGCGCCGATGGACGCCGTTATTCCGGCGGACAGTCCGCGAGACCCCGAAAACACGCAGACCCTCCGCTCGGCTGTCAGGACCGATGGGAGAAGCGGTTTCATTTTCATAAACAACTACCAGCGCCGAAGGAAGATGAAAAAGCATGAAAATGTCCGCCTTTGCGCCGGAGACGTACGGTTTCCGCCGACAGATATTCTGCCCGGTGAATATTTCTTTTTCCCTTTTCATATGATGCTCGGGGAAACGGAGCTGATAAGCGCACAGGCAACGCCGCTTTGCAGACTCCGCGACAGCTTCGTCTTTTATGCCGACCGCGATCCGCAGTACAGTTGGAACGGAAGCCCCGCGAAAGTTCTGACTCTTTCCCGTGAAGACGCGAAAAATGCCGTCAAAGTTAAGTTTGACGATGAATATCTGATTATCTGCAAACAGCCGGTCATTGAAACGCGGGAAGGTGTTTTCTGCCTTGCCCGAAATGACATAGAACTGAAAGTCTTCCCTGCCCTGCATAACAACGGCGGAGAGGCCGGAGGCAATCCGGCGCGTTATGCTCTTCCCCTTCCCGAATCGTACATAAAACTGCGCGTGAATCCTCTTATGAAGGTCAGTGATCTTTACCGCGAATATGAGCTGCTCCTTGACGGAAAAATCACGGGAGATGACGTTTTCCTTACGGTGGATTACGAGGGCGACCAGGCGGAAATAATCCTTGACGGGAAAAAGGCCGCCGACGATTATTACCGCGGTGAGAGTTGGGAAATCGGGCTTAAAAAGTGGGATTTTCCGAGGAAAATTATCCTTCGGATTTTTGCTATGACTCAGGGCACACCTGTCTTTACGGATGAGCCGCTGAATTTTGTAAACGGAAGGGCGCTCTGCCTTAATGGTGTGACGGCGAAAGAAGAATTCAGGATAAAAATTTCACCAAAAATCCTTACAGAGTCAGATAATACATAAGCTAAAACACACGGGACCCGTTTGAGACTCGTGTGTTTTTAATAATCTGCCTTCCTGCGTAAGCATTACGGCAAAAAGTTTATATCAATGTATTATTACAGTGAACTACGCTCTTGCGGGCAGCATAAAGATTTTTGCAATAAATGTTATTATGCGGAAAATGAAAGTGAAAACAGGCTTGAAAAAGCGGAAGATATCATTTTCCATTTTATTGTTGAATATATCCGAATCGGTTTTATGCTCAACCGCATTAAGCGCGAGAAGCTCCTCCTTTTCGGTGTCAAAGAAAAGGAACTGCGGGTAGGCATCTTTTGTCCGGACAGTCATCCCCTTTGTATTGACAATCTCAAAGAACAGGTCATCAACTGCACTTGTGAAATTCTGATGGTGCAGATTCTTTATATACCAGGTTGTGTCTCTGAATGGTGTTGTAGAAGCATCTATAGTAAGGTCCGGTGAAATATATCTTATATTCCCCTTTTTGAAAGCATTATTTACATAGTCTTCACTGAATTTTTCATCGATATTCGTGCAGGTGGTACCGAGCCCGGCATAATCAACCCTGCACATCTCATCGGAAAGAACCATACTGTCTTTTGAGAGCGGATAACTCTGAAATCCGTATTTCACTACATTGGAAACATCAACTCCGCTTTCAGCTGCATTCTGCAGAATCTCTTCGGTGCGGTTCATTATATTATAATGATAATTATCGATTTTTCTTATAAGTCCGGCGTATTCATCTTTTTCAGTGCCGAAAATCACATCCTTTGCCTGCTCAAAGTATCTGTCTTCACACATTGCCCAGAAGCCGGGAAAGGTACCGAATGTCTGTTTGAATACCTTAGGCGTGATTGTGTCATAAATCTGCTGATATACATTATTGACTGACCAGCAGGCGTAGTCAAGCCCGCAAACGTCGCTCGCAATTTTAAGTATATTATTCAGCAACTGATCGGTAAGCGTTATGAAATCGGTTATGGGGATATTGAGATTGAGATCCGCGTCATAAACATAGCGCTCTACGCATTCGGGATCAACATACATATTGCCGCTGAAAGATTCGCCTATAGGGATAATGCCCTTTGCGGCGGAGGCGTAGAGTATAAGGTCGGTCATCCTCGGATCATGATATGTCTCCCAGTAAGTTACGGCCAGGCAGGCGCCCTCGCATCTGCCGGCAACGGCATATTTATCGCTGCCCGTCACTTTAAGAATCGTTTCCGCATAATCGCGAAGTCTTTTCATATTGTCGGTGGGGTCAAGGCGCCAGTCATAGTCAAACGCGTATTTTTCAAGCGAGCAGTCGTCATTTGAATACTGCTGACTCACTTTTGTTTCGCTGTAATCAACCCCGCTGACCGAGCCGTCCGCAGGCATACCGTCTTTACCGAGAGCAAGACCGCCGAATGATTCAATCATATAACCGGCAACAAGATCGCAGAAATCGGACCAATCCTGCGTGACCGTGGCTTTGAGAAGAATGTCGCTGTTATCTGTAAAAAGAGAGGCGATTTCTTCGCCGTTTACTGTCATATCGTCGATGCGGTGAAACTCCCCGTTCTCATCATAAGTGCCGATCGGAGAGCCCTCGCCGTGAATATAAATAACCGGGACCCGGGAAGGATAAGACGCAGCTCCCGCAGCAGCAGCTGATTCAAACAAAACAGAAACAGTTATAACAGCGGATAAAACAAAGCAGATAAATCTATATATTACTTTCATAATTACAGCTCCTTAAAAAGCGTATCATCAGAAAACAATCGATCAGGCGACTGTAAAACAGCGCTCGAATAGTTGCGAATCGCAATTATATCACTTGAATTATTTTTTTCAATAAGAAAATTTAAAATTTTGTGTGAACTTTTTTAATAGCAAACCGGAATTATCCTCCCAAAAATTAATACCACCCGCCTTTTGCGGGTGGTATTTCATTTTCGTGCACAGCCCTGATATTACAGGCGGCGCGCAGGTATTTCACGGAACAAATCCTTTTTCTTTTCTTAAATGCGCTTTTTAATCTGCGGCTTTGATTCTCTGGCTATTTTCCCATCCAGATAATCGGTGACAGAGGCTGCGAGAAAAATTACCGCGGCCGTCAAAAAATGATACGGAAATTT
>CADBOL010000108.1 GCA_902796295.1 Oscillospiraceae bacterium | reverse complement strand
TTCTTATCAAATACTTCTTCATTTATCGGAACCGGAGCGTCATCGGGCTTTTCCGGCTCACTCTCCGTAACCGGAGCAGGAGCCGGCGGAGAATTCAGAAGCAGATCATCAATATTATCAATAGATTCATCATCTTCAGGCAGACTCTCCTCAGGAGCGGCCGCCGTAAGTGTTGTTTTCGGTATATACCTTACCGGCTCTTCCTGTTTCTTTGCCGGCTTAACGGAATCTTCTGCTTTTTCGTTATTGTCTGAGGAATCCGGCTTGTCTTTTGCGGAATAATGCTGCCAGAATCCGCCGGAGCCTGTGTCAAGCTTTATCTGCTCTGCCGGAGTCCTGTCTTTATCGGTGTATTTAACTGGAAAACTGAACGGTTTATTTTCTCTGTAAGGCGTTTTTTCAATCTTAGCCTGAACCCTCGTGTCTCCCTTATCAAGAGCGGTTTTGACAGCCCCGAAAACGGCGTTGAAAACCGGTCTCTCATCTCCGAATCTGACCTCGGTTTTTGCGGGATGAACATTAACATCAACAAGTGACGGATCAATATTGATATTTAAAATACAGGAAGGGTATTTGCCGGCCATTATACTGTTTTTGTATCCCTCTGAAAGCGCCGCCGAGCCGGTACCGGTTTTGACAAATCTCCCGTTGAGGAAAAAGAACTGCATATTTCTGTTCGGCCTTGAAAACTGCGGCTTTGAAATATAACCCGAAACTTTGACCGGGCCCTGCAGGCTCTCGCACGGTATCAGTCCTTCGGCAAATTCTCTGCCGAAAACCTCTCTGATACAGGTGAATAAATCGCCTTTGCCGCTTGTGACAAGCACCTGTTTGCCGTCTCTTATGAATCTGAACGAAACCTCTGGATGTGAGAGAGCAATCCTGTCTACAACAGACGCGACGGCATTTGCCTCGGTAACATCCTTTTTAAGGAATTTCATCCTTGCGGGAGTTTTCAAAAATAGATCCCTGACGATGATGGTGGTGCCTACGGGGCAGCCGGCATCATCGGGCTCGGTTTCTTCACCGTATTCAATACTGTATTTCGTGCCTGTACTCTCACCTTCAACCGCGGTAAGAATATCAACTCCGGCGACAGCGGCAATGCTCGCGAGCGCCTCGCCTCTGAAGCCGAGCGTGAGTATGGAATTAAGATCGCTTTCCGTTTTGATCTTGCTGGTCGCGTGGCTGACGAAAGCATTGCGTATATCATCCCTCGCGATACCGCAGCCGTTGTCGCTGACACGGAGGAACGAAATACCGCCCTGCCTTATTTCAATCGTGACAGTGTCCGCGCCGGCATCAACGGAGTTTTCAAGGAGCTCTTTTGCTATTGATGCAGGGCGCTCGACAACCTCGCCGGCGGCAATAAGCTCGGCGAGATGCTTGGGCATTACTCTGATTTCAGCCATGATGAACTCCTTTCGTTTTTTAATCTGTCATGGAAATCAGCTCATAGAGAATCTGCATTGCTTCAATGGGTGTGAGAGTATTGATATCGATGCTCCTGAGCCTTTCGCTTATTTTTGCGCTGTCTGATGAACCGAAGACAATCTGATTGTCGGAATCATCCTGCCTGTTTTCAAATATTATGGGTCTGCCGCTCGCTTCGGTAATATCCTTGAGCACTACTTTGGCGCGTTCAACAACCGAATCGGGCACACCTGCAAGCTTTGCAACTTCTATTCCGTAGCTGCCGTCGGCGCATCCCGGTACAATCCTGCGCAAAAAGGTGATGTTATCTCCCCTCTTCTTTACGCTGATATTATAATTCCTGACTCCCGAGACCTCGTTCTCGAGCTCCGTGAGCTCATGATAATGAGTTGCAAAAAGAGTCTTTGCGCCGAGTTTTCTCTTATCCGCTGCATATTCAAGCACGGCCCTTGCGATGCTCATACCGTCAAATGTGGATGTACCTCTGCCTATTTCGTCAAATATAATGAGACTCTTTTTTGTTGCGGTTTTGAGAATATCGGCAACCTCGTTCATTTCAACCATAAAGGTTGAAGAACCGGATGATAAATCATCCGAAGCGCCTATTCTCGTGAAAATACCGTCAACTATACATAAATCCGCCGACGATGCCGGAACGAATGAACCGGCCTGAGCCAAAAGACAGATAAGAGCTACCTGCCTCATATATGTTGATTTACCCGCCATATTGGGGCCGGTGATTATTGCGCAGCGGTTGTCTTCACCGTCAAGCAATGTATCATTGGGCACGAAAGGCGCATCATTCATTTTTTCGACAACCGGATGACGGCCGTCTTTGATTTTTATTTCAGTGCCTGCGTTCATCTGAGGGCAGACATAATTGTTTTCTGTTGCGACTACGCAATATGAACAGAGAGCGTCAAGCTCGGAAACGGCGCAGGCGGTTTTCTGAATTTCATAAAGCTTATCCGCCGCTTTGCTCCTGACCGACTCAAAGATTTCTCTTTCAAGGCGCGTAATCCTCTCCTGAGCGCTGAGGACCTTTGCCTCAAGATCCTTCAGCTCCTGAGTAATGAATCTCTCGCAGTTTACGAGAGTCTGTTTTCTGATATAATCATCGGGCACAAGCTCTTTGAAAGAATTCGAAACCTCAATGTAATAGCCGAATACGCGGTTATACCCGATTTTAAGTTTTTTGATGCCGGTTCTCTCCTGCTCGCGGATCTGGATATCGGCAAGATAGCCCTTGCCGTTTTTAAGCAGGCTGTGAAGCTCGTCAAGCTCGGCGTTGAAACCTTCTCTTATCATACCGCCCTCGGTAATGGTAAAAGGCGGTTCGTCCGTGATGGCCCTGTCAATCAGATCGACAAGCTCTTCAAGAAGGTAAATATCATTGCAGACAGAGCTGAGCATCTGACAGCTGCAACCCGAGAGCAGATTTTTAAGCGCGGGCATCCTTTTTAAAGTGAAAGCGAGAGCGTTGAGCTCTTTGGCATTGGAATTGCCAGATGAAATCCTTGTGATAAGGCGCTCAAGATCCTGACAGCCGTCAAGCTCCTCTCTGATATCATCACAGAGAGAAAGAGTATTGACAAGTTCTTTGACAGCGTTATGTCTCTTTGTAATACCGCCTATATTAACAAGAGGCTGCTCAATCCAGGTGCGCAGTTTTCTTTTGCCCATCGATGTCTTTGCCTTATCGAGAACCCAGAGAAGAGAGCCTTTCTTTTCACGCGAGCGCAGTGTCTCGGTGATTTCAAGATTTCTTCTCGCGGAAACATCAAGGTGCATGAAACTGTTTTCACCGTAATAATCAATATTTACGATATTTCTCAGTTCGCTCTTCTGAACGCTTCTGAGATAATCAAGAGCGGCGCCTGCGGCGCTGATAACGGCATCGCTGCCTCCGGGAATAATCTCACCGGCGGAGGAAACTCCGAAATGATCGCATAATACAGCGGATGTATCTTTGATATCAAAGCGCTCGTCATCAAGCAGCTCGCAGACTGCTCTGTCAAGCTTGTTTTTGATATAACCGCAGACATCTTCCATGGAAAGGACCGCCTGATTGATAAGGACCTCTTTGGGCGTGAATTTGCCGAGTTCATTTATAATACCGGATGAAATATCTTTGCCCGTAAAATCCGTTACATAAAATGCGCCTGTGGAGACATCGGCAAAGCAAAGGCCGGCGCTGTCTCCTAAAGCGCAGATACAGCCGAGATAATTATTTTTGCCCTCATCGAGCATGCTGCTCTCGATAACCGTGCCGGGAGTAATGACTCTCGTCACGTTTCTTTTGACAATTCCTTTTGCGAGAGCAGGATCTTCAAGCTGCTCACATACGGCTACCTTATATCCTCTTGAAACGAGCCTTGCGATATATGAATCCGCCGCGTGATACGGAATACCGCACATCGGGGCGCGCTCCGCCTGACCGCAGTCTCTGCCGGTGAGCACAAGCTCAAGCTCGGCAGACGCAGTCTTAGCATCTTCAAAAAACATTTCATAGAAGTCACCGAGACGAAACATAAGAATAGTATCGGGATACTGCTTCTTTATCTCAAAATACTGTTTCATCATCGGAGTAAACTCAGCCATATATACCGCCTCTTGAAATCAGGATATGTTATCAGTCGCAGCCGTCACAGCCGTCGCAGCCGCAGCTGCAGTCGTGATCGTGAATATGCGGCTCGCAGGTCGCGGGATCCTCGCCCTGAATGCAGAGAGTGAGAATGCCGTTTATGTATTTCATAAGCTTGTCAACCTCTTTGACGGCGGCATCATAAGTCTTCATGTTTTCGCTCGCCATGATTTCGCCGTAGGTTTTGCCGTAATCCTCATCAATCTGTCTGAGCTTTGCCTCATCCTTTTCATCCTTTGAGGCCTCCTGCTGATACTGAAGCTGGAGAAGCTGAAGCTTGCCGATAAGCTCGTTGAGTGCATCGTCCTCTTCGTTGGCCTTCTGGGCCGCCTTGAAAGCAAAGTAACGCTCATCCTGCTGGAGAGCCGCACCGAGCTGTCTTGTCAATTCAATAATATCCATTGTTTTGCTCCTTTTAAATATTTTCAATCTTCTGACCTCTGAGAATCCAGGTCAGCGATTCATTAACCATTACATCTGTGTATGTGCCGAGCAGAGATTCATCTCCGGGAAATTCTATAATTATATTTCCTTCTGTTCTGCCCTCAATAAGACCCTGTTTGCTCACTCCGTCACAGAGCACTCTGTATGTCCTTCCGACCATCGAGGATGTTCTGCGCGCGGCGATTTCCTCCTGAGCGGCAAGCATCTCCCTGAACCATCTGCCTTTTTCTTCTGCGGAAACAGGGTCATCCATCTTCGCCGCCGGAGTTCCTTCTCTCGGAGAATAGATGAAAGTGAACATCGAAGTAAACTGACATCTTTTAACGAGCTCAACCGTTTTGAGAAAATCATCATAGGTTTCGCCCGGGAATCCGACTATAACATCCGCAGTGATTGATATATCGGGCATCACGCTGCGCGCGTAATCGACAAGCGAACAGTATTTTTCGGCAGTATATCCCCTGTTCATCGCCTTCAGAATCCCGTCACTCCCGCTCTGGAACGGAAGATGAAGATGCTTTGCGACTTTTTCACACCTTGCCATCGTATCAAGCAGCTCGTGAGTGCAGTCCTTCGGGTGCGATGTCATGAATCTTATCCTGAAATCTCCGTCAATCTCATTTATTCTCTCAAGCAGCTGAGCAAAGTTCATCCGGTAATCGGGCGATTTGCCGTAGGAGTTAACATTCTGGCCGAGGAGCGTGATTCCCTTATATCCGGCGGCAACAAGCTCCCTTGCCTCAGAAATGATAATCTCCGGGTCGCGGCTTCTCTCTCTGCCTCTGACATACGGCACGATACAGTAAGTGCAGTAATTATTACAGCCATACATAATCGGAAGCCAGGCTTTATAATCGGAATCTCTGCTGATGGGCAGATTCTCTGAAATAACTCCGTCACCGGAAGGAATCTCGGTTATCTTTTTGCCGCCCGCGAGAGAATTATAAACAAACTCGGGCAGTCTGTATATTACGTTTGTGCCGAATATGACATCCACAAACGAATAGCTTTTACGTATTTTTTCGGCAATATGCTTTTGCTGCATCATACAGCCGCAAAGGAAAATCTTCAGATTCTTATCAGCAGTTTTTCTCGCTTTGAGAGCGCCGACATTGCCGAACACTCTGTCTTCCGCGTGCTCGCGCACGGCGCAGGTATTATAAAG
>CADBOL010000107.1 GCA_902796295.1 Oscillospiraceae bacterium | reverse complement strand
TACCTTAAGCCCCTGGTATCTTTCTGAAAAAGTGCCGTGTATCACGGAATAAGCTGTCAGCGAACAGTTTTCTTCGTTTACGGCAGTATCCGACTCGCTCACGCTGCCGGAGCTGAGGATTGATTTTGCGTCAATATACAATACTGCAGGTTTATCGCTCTTGAAAGAGTATCTTTCATATGCGCAGTGATCCGAGGCTGTCATTTCGCAGAGTACGTCTGCGCCCGGTAAGAATACCGAGTAGTATCCCGGATATGCGGATTCATTTTTATGAGAAAATGCGTGAGCAGGTTTGGAATTGTTCGAAGATGAAGAGGGTGTAACACGGAACATTCCGTAATCTCTTGCGCCCGTTCCGGAGAGGCGGCCTAAACTGAAGCCGAGCATATGTCTGTGCTCATAATAATACCCCGATGTATTTGTCTTGATGCTCGCGACACCGCCTGATGCGCAGGTATCGGGGCCGACTCTGACACATCCGAAAGGTACCGTTGCCGCAGGCGAGAGCATTGCGCATGCCCAGGGTATTCCTCCCGTTCCCGTAAAGCAGTTTACATAAGAAGTCAGTTCTCCGGCTTTTTTTTCGGGCATATTATACTTTAAAGGTATGCCGGAAAAGACGGAGGTGAAAAGCAATTCAAAGCTTACCAGAGCCGAAATTATAATTCTGAGCAGATTCATTTTAATTCCCCCTTGCCTTGCAATTAATAATAATGTATTTTCAGGGATAAATCAATAGCATCCGGCAGACAAAAACAAACATAATTTTTAATTGTTATGTTGAAATAAATATTAATGCGTGATATAATTTTCAAGGTGATTTTTTTGAGCAGAATTATTTCCGGCAGTACAGCTGAAACTGAAAAAATCGGATTTGATATAGGCAAAACTCTGCCCGGCGGCGTTGTGGTTGCCCTTTTCGGCGACCTCGGCGCGGGAAAGACTTCTTTTACAAGAGGTTTTGCACGGGGTATGGGAATTGATACCGATGTTACAAGCCCTACATTTGCTATTATGAATGATTATTACGGTAACGGCAGGCATCTGTATCATTTTGATATGTACAGGATTTCAGGATATGATGATTTGTATTCAACCGGTTACTTCGATTACACCGACGGTGATGACAGCATAATAATAGAGTGGAGCGAAAACATTGAGGAATTTCTGCCGGATGACTGTGTCAGAATAACTCTTATAAAGACAGATAATGAAAATGAAAGACTGATTGATATCAGCGGTTTTGATTATGAAAATACTTTCAATTGATTCCTCTGCAAAGTCGGCAGGCACTGCTCTGACTGACGGGGAAAAATTAATCAGCGAATGCTTTGTTAATGCGGGGCTTACTCACAGTAAGACTCTGCTTATGATGATTGATAATGTCCTCAGACAGGCAGATTCCTCTTTTTCCCGAGTAGACGGTATTGCCGTCAACTCAGGCCCCGGTTCTTTTACCGGAATCAGAATAGGCGTTGCGCTTGCCAAGGGGCTTGCTTTCAGTAATAACTTACCCGTTTGCGGAGTATCCACGCTTGAAAGCATTGCATATAATTTTATTGATGAAGACTGCCTGGTCTGCCCTTGCATGGATGCAAGATGCGAAAGAGTTTATACTGCTCTTTTCAGGTGCAGAGGAGGAAAGATAGAAAGACTTGCTCCTGATTCCGCGGCAACTGTTGATGATATGCGTTCATTGCTCAAAGAATATGATGAAAAAATCTGTCTTGCCGGAGACGGCGCCGGAATATATTATGATAAGCTGTGCGATTCAGGCAATGTTTTTCTTCCCGCTGAGAAGAGAAGACTTCAGAATGCTTATTCGGTTTCTCTGGCCGCTCAGAGAGGCGGAGAATTCAAAGATCCTTCACTTCTTGTTCCGCTTTATCTCAGACTGCCCCAGGCGGAAAGAGAGAGGATGGAGAGACAGAATACCGTCAGTAACGATAATAACATCTGATTTCGTTTATTATTCACTGTAAGTGTGATTTCAATACAGGAGGTAATTATTTATGTTGGCACTTGGAAGCGATCATGCCGGTTATCCGCTGAAACTCGAGATTATGAAACATCTTGATGAACGTAATATCGAGTATAAGGATTACGGATGCTTTTCGGCTGATTCCTGCGATTATGCTGTTTATGCGGAAAAGGCGGCAAACGCCGTCACATCAGGCGAATGCGAGAGAGGTCTTCTCTTTTGCGGCACCGGTGTCGGTATTTCGATAGCCGCAAATAAAGTCAAGGGAATAAGAGCAGCCTGCTGCAGCGATGAATTCTCCGCTGAGGCTACAAGACTTCATAACGATGCCAATATTCTCTGCCTTGGAGCGAGAGTTGTTGATACCGCAAAGGCCGTAAAGCTTGTTGACTTATTCCTTGATACTCCTTTCAGCGGCGAGGAGAGACACAGCAGAAGAATTGCGCAGATTACAGAAATTGAAAATAAACAGTAACCGGAGGCAATAATATGGATAATGTTATTATTTTGAATCACCCTTTGCTCAAGCATAAGATTTCTCTTATGAGAGACAAAGCTACAGGCACCAATGAATTCAGGAAACTGGTTGAAGAGGTCTCTCTTCTTGAGGGATATGAAGCTCTGTCGGATCTGCCTACAGAGGATGTTGAGATTGACACTCCGATTGAAACCTGTATCACTCCGATGATTTCAGGCAGAAAACTTGCAATTGTACCCATTCTCAGAGCAGGTCTCGGAATGGTTCCCGGGCTTCTTTCTCTTTGCCCGACCGCAAAAGTCGGCCATATCGGTATGTATCGTGACGAAGAGACACACGAGCCCGTTCCGTATTATTGCAAACTTCCCAAACCCATCGAAGAGAGAACGATTATAGTTCTTGATCCTATGCTTGCTACCGGCGGTTCTGCCGTTGACGCTATAAACCAGATTAAAAAACTCGGCGGTAAGAATATTAAATTCATGTGTATTATTGCCGCTCCCGAGGGCCTTGAAAAACTTCACGCAGCTCATCCGGATGTTCAGATTTATATCGGAAATCTTGACAGAGAGCTGAATTCCGCAGCTTATATATGCCCGGGTCTCGGCGATGCCGGTGACAGAATATTCGGCACAAAATAATCATTATTCCGGAGAACTGCCGTATTCCGGCGGTTCTCTGTTTTATCGGGAGCGTAAATGAGAAAATTCATTATTGAAAAGAATGATTCCGGTCAGCGCCTTGACAAGTTTATTGCCAAGGCGGTGCCTGCGCTTCCGAAATCGCTGATGTATAAAGAAATCAGAAGAAAGAATATTAAGATTAACGGTAAAAGAGCCGATATATCGCAAAAGCTTTGTGAGGGCGATGAAGTATCGCTTTATGTCAAAGATGAATTCTTTGCTCCCGTAAAAGATAAT